>DNPC01000824.1 GCA_003501565.1 Planctomycetaceae bacterium
GGAGCGAACCATCCAATCTCCGCAGCGTGGGTTTGTTGTCAAACAACTCCAGCTGACTTGGTCCACCGCCCATGTATAGCAGGATGACATTCTTTATTTTCGCTGGATGGTGGCTAGGTTTGGGTGCCAACGGATCCACCTGCCCGAGAGCTGACCGAGCGAGCAAGCTGGTCAGCGCGGCGTGCCCAAGCCCTAAACCACATTGGGAAATGAACCAGCGACGACGGGCGATCCAAGAATCGTTCATAACGGGAAAGCGCTGCGAGTAATGGCGGCAAAACCGGCTTGAAAGGAGACGGCCTGCGGCGGGGATGAATGAACTCCATAGTCTAACCGAAAGAGCCATTAAAATCCCAAATAAGCTCCCAAACCAACACCATGTCGATGCTCAGGAGAGCGTAATTGGCACGCTGCTTGCAGTTACAGACTCCCAGAACTTTCAACGACTGCCAAAAAGTGACATGCATTTGGCAGCTTTTTCACCACCGTCAAGAATGGGAGGAGTTAGCCATGTCGAATTCTACCTGTCGTCAAACTCGGTCTCTGCTTCCAGGTGCGTTCGGATTTGCCGGTCGCGATATGGATGAGCTGTTCGATCGCCTATTCACCTCTGAAAACGGCGCTAGCCAGTCGGTTCCCGCCCCTATGACCATCTGGGAAGAAGCCGACCAGTTCCACGTCGAAGTCGAGATGCCTGGCGTGGCAGAAGATAGTGTCGACGTAACGTTCGACAAAGGCAAACTATCGATTTCCGCTCGCCGTGATGCACCTGAGTCAAATGACCGCAAGTATTTCTTAAGCGAACGCCGCTACGGTGAACTCTCGCGCGTGGTCTCGGTACCTGACGAAGTAGATCCGGAGTCGATTTCCGCTACCTTCGCCAACGGACTACTGAACGTGACGCTGGCCAAGCGTCCGAGCGAGTTGCCGCGCAAGATTGAAATCAAGACATCTTAAACGTACGTCTGCACCTGCATGCAATAGCCGACTGCTACACCGGAGCTAGTCCGCTATAGTGAGCAGACACATCGCGGATCACTTCTTGAATTCACTTCGCTGTCAGTCTTTGAGCCATCTGATCGTTGCGCAAGCTTCGATCAGGTGGTTTTTTTGCTTAACTGGACTGCTAATCCTGAGATGTGCGGTAGCGTCTGCAGTAACGGCACAATGCAACTATACTGTTGCCGATGTCAAAAATACGAATTGCATTCTTTACCAACACCACCTGCCGAACGAACGCGGCGGTACTCGACGAGTGTGCTAAGAATCCAAATCTGGAACTTGCTCGAGTTTTCTTGTACAACACCCGCGCTGAACTATGGCGCTCACCGGTAAAAGTTGTGCGTCAATTTGGCATGAAGGGCTTGATTGAGCGTGCCGTGCCTCGCGACCCCATGAAATTTTGGCGGACCGCAACCACACACGATGAAGCTGCACACAACCCGTCAAGTCCGACCGCTCTGCAGATCTGCAAACGCAATTCGATATCGCACACGGTTGTGCGCGACATCAACTCATCACGATCACTGGCTGCCTTGCGTGAACTGCGGCTTGATGCATTAGTGGTCTGCGCTTGTAAGAACATTTTGCGCGACGCCGCACTATCGTGCCCGAAACTTGGCGTAATCAATATCCACCCGTCTTACTTGCCCGACTACCGTGGGCCTTGCCCGATATTTTGGGCGCTGATCAACGGTGAAAGCACTCTGGGTGTCACTATCCACCGTATGACGCGTCGAATCGACTCAGGGATGGTGCTTTGGCAGACAAAAATCCCCACGCCGAAAGTGACCGCAGCAACCGACGAAAGACTCATTGAGCGGCAGTTGTTTGGGCTAGCTGCCGAACATCTCGATGCATCTTTAAGAGCACTTGCAAGCCAATTCCAAAGTGGCGACCAGGCATCCGAGCCATCCAGCCCAGGAAGCTATTTCGGCTATCCGAACTCGTTGGAACGCGACGAGCTTTCAAGAAAAATTCAAAATCGAAAAAACTAGCTGAGTTGCAAGGCAGCGCCCTCAAACCTGGTGCCGAGCCGATCCCCCGGCAGTCTCGGGAAATCTCTGTCTTCTCCGTGCACTGCACGAACTTCCGGCGCAATTCCGCCGCATTTCTTCTTTCACATTGCGAATACGCCGCGTTCGAGGCGAACACGCTGCGATGGTTTCAAGACTCTATTGGTCACCATGACCGCTGATCGACATGACCGCTGATCGCCATGACCGCTTGCGAGGCGTATTGACGAGGCCGTCCGTGGTGTCGCCAGGGACTCGCGTAGGCTGGCCGTCTAACGCGTCGCGATTGGTTGGCGAATGCGATAGAATGAGTTGTGTTGAAACCGAATCTAAACGACTCAATAAGGAGTTCAATATGCGTAACTCGGCAATTCTCGCCACCCTTTTGTTGCTCGTCGTCGGAGCAGCTCCTAATCATGCAGATGAACCGGGCGATGCTGCTATCAAAGCTCGCAACGACGAATTTGCAGAGAAATTTAGCGGTGCAGTCCTCAATGGTCAGTTCACCGTCGATGGTAAACCACTCGATCAGCTTAAGGCTGAGAAATATGAAATCGTTCGGGCAAAGAAGTTGCCTAAGGGTGATCAATGGTCGATTGAAGCTCGCATCAAATACGGCAAGTACGACTTGGTCGTTCCGGTGCCGGTCGACATCAAATGGGCAGGAAAAACGCCGGTTATCACTCTGGATGACATCACCATTCCGGGCATGGGGACGTTCTCTGCACGAGTGCTCCTGCATAAAGATCGCTACGCCGGAACGTGGCAGCATGACGCGGTGGGTGGACATATGTTTGGGGCGATTGAACGGCCTTCAGACAAACCACCAACGAAACCGGGTGAAACTGGGGCTAAGGTCCAAGCGCCTGTAAAGCCAGAGGTCGAAGCCAGCGGTCCTCAAGCTGAGTCGCAAGAAGTTATCAAGTCCAGTTAGGGCAAAGCGCCAGCTGCAAGCACGCGAAAATGGGAGCCAGAAGGATGCAACCTGACCAACTTTCGAGGCGAAGATTGCTCTCGTACGCAGCCTTCACATCGGCAGGAGCGGCAGCTGGTGTTGCTGGCCCGCGCAGTTCGGCTGCCGCAGACCCTGCTGGCGAACAACAACGCACGCCGAACGACCGGCTTTATTCGATGAAGAAGTCGATTAACTTATGGGCGTTCCCGTATCCCGACAAGATGAAGCTCAGTGAGTGCTTGCAACTGGCTAAGGATGCTGGGTTCGACGGCATCGAACTCAACTACGACTTAGAGAGTGATCTGTCCCCCAACGCAACGAACGAGGACTTTCGCAGCATTCGCCGCCGGGCGGAGGACATCGGTATCGCGATCAGCGGACTTTGCTCTTTTCTGTTTTGGCCCTATCCACTGACGAGTAATGACCCGGCAGAACGAGCCCGCGGAGAAGAACTCGCCGGATTGATGCTAAAGGCGGCCGCCGAATTGGGTACCGAGAATCTGCTTGTCGTGCCTGGCGCAGTACACATGCCCTGGCGCGAAGATCACGAACCAACTCCCAATGATGTTTGCGATCGTCGCGCCCGAGAGTCGGTTGGCAAGATGGTGGCGACCGCTGAGAAGCTGGGTGTCTATCTCAACATGGAGAATATTTTCTTTAATGGCTTTTTGATGTCACCGATGGAGATGTGCGAATTTGTGGATTCGTTCGGGAGTGAATTCGTGCGTGTCCATTTCGACACTGGCAACATCATGGAGTATCAATTTCCCGAGCACTGGATTCCGATTCTGGGTAATCGGATCAAAAATGTCCACCTCAAGGAATACAGCAAGAAAAGTACAGACCATTCACTCGAGGCATTTCGCCCCCTGCTCGACGGGACAACCAATTGGCCAGCCGTATTGGATGCGTTTGAGTCGATCGGTTACACGGATTATTTGACCTTCGAGTACTTTCATCCATATCTTCATCACCCCGAAGCGCTTATCCACCAGACTTCTGATTCACTGGACCGTATGCTGGGACGAAAGTAGCGACTGCGCCCAGAGGTTGCCAAGAGGTAATAACATGTAAGGTTCTTTCGGGTTGCGGCTAAACTGAAATCGCCCAACCAGTCTTCCGCTGCACCGACACTCGTCAATCCAAATATCGCACTGCTAATCAATTCCCTTACTTTGTCGACTGGCTATTTCCGTGCCCACGGTTGGGCACTAGCGACTCGGCTTGCCTTTCCACCGGGATCGCTTCGTGAATCTTCATTCCGATAGTACACTGCACTCCGCCGAATGCGTGTCTGCTTCGTCCGTTGATTTCCTGACCGACGTAATTTCAGGCCTCAGCCAGCAGTCAAAAAGCTTGCCGTGCAAATACTTGTACGATCAACGAGGCTCGCAGTTGTTCGATCAAATCTGTGAGTTAGATGAGTATTATCTAACCCGCACTGAATCGGCGATTATGCAGGATAATTCTGCCGAAATTGCCGCGAGCATTGGCAGTGAAGCGGTTGTAGTCGAATTGGGCAGTGGAAGTAGCACCAAAACACGCATCCTACTAGATAGCCTGAAAGAGCCTCTGGCGTATCTGCCTGTCGATATTTCGGAAGAGCACTTGTTGGCTGCTGCCGAAGGACTGCGGATTGACTACCCAGACCTGCGGATCGAACCTGTTGTTGCCGATTTCACGCACTCCTTTCAAATACCGTCTCGATACACCGGTTGCAATGTCCATGCATTCTTTCCAGGTTCAACGATTGGCAATCTGACAGAAGCGGAAGCTATAGAGTTGCTTTCCGGTTGTGCACATTTGCAAAAACACGCTACCGGCAGCTGTTCTCCAGGCATGTTGATTGGCTTCGACTTGGTGAAAGATCCCAAGGTTTTGGAGGCAGCGTACAACGACAGAGAAGGCATTTCGGCGCAGTTCAGCCTGAATCTACTCACTCGGATGAATCGAGAACTGGATGCTGACTTCGACGTTGCAGCATTCAAGCATGTCGCCGAATTCAACTCCGTTGACTCGCGGATCGAGATCTACATCGAAAGCCTGCGTGATCAATGTGTCTCGATCGCCGATCAGGAAATTGAATTCCAGCTTGGTGAGCGAATCTTGACCGAGTACTCGCACAAGTACACTCCTGAGAGCTTTGTGCAACTTGCCGCGAAAGCCGGTTTCCGTCTGAAACAGTTGTGGACAGACGATCGCCAGTATTTTGCGGTAGCTGACTTGGTCGCTGAGTAAGCGACAAAACAGAATAACGAACATTCTGTTTGAGGTAGACCGCAATGGCATCGCGCGTGACCGGCTGAACCAACCCAACGATATGTATCTGCTTTCTAAGTTGATTCTGCTGCCTAACGGGGCGCATGAACCGCAAAGGCATGAACCATGAATTCTGCCAGCGAACAGACCCAACCTGCAGTCGCGTCGGCGTCGCTCCTGAGCAAGTTCCTTCGAATTCGCGCGCACAGCGAACAGATTGCCGCTCCGTTATCGGCCGAAGACTGCTGTATTCAGTCGATGCCGGATGTTAGTCCCATCCGTTGGCACCTGGCCCACACAACCTGGTTCTTCGAAACATTCCTTCTAAAGCCGCTCGGCAACTATCGATCTTACGACGATAGTTTTGAGTATCTGTTCAACTCGTATTACAACTCGGTTGGCCAGCAGTTCCCACGGCATCGCCGCGGCTTGATTTCTCGGCCTGGACTGGAGGAAACGCTCAACTATCGGCGGCACGTAGATAGCCAACTTGTGGAGCGACTCAAGGAAGGCGTTTCGCTGCAGACCGCGGAAACGATTCGGCTCGGCCTTCAACATGAACAGCAGCACCAAGAGCTCATGTTGACGGATATTAAGCACGTTCTTAGTTGCAATCCACTTCTGCCGGCCTATTCACCTGATGATCACATTCCCAAGAGCACGGAACCGGCAGAAAGCATCGATGACACCGCACATTGGCTGGAACTTGACGAACGAATCGTCGAAACTGGGCACGCTGGCGAACTGTTTTGTTTCGACAATGAACTGCCACGGCATCGCAACCTGATACACAAGCACCGTATCGGTCGACGGCTGGTGACCAATGGAGAATTTCAACAATTCGTAGATGACGACGGCTATGAACGTCCCAAGTTCTGGTTGTCGATGGGCTGGGATGCCGTACAAGCCGGTGGGTGGAAAGGCCCCCTGTATTGGAAGGACAATGACGAGTTCCGGATGGACGGCCTGGTTGAACGTGACCCCTATGCGCCTGTGACACACATAAGTTACTTCGAAGCCGATGCCTTCTCCCGTTGGGCTGGCTGCCGGCTACCGACCGAGTTTGAATGGGAGCACTCCGCTGCAAATCACTGCAAGGTGGAAGGCGAGGCAATTCAGAATGGGGTATTCGCCGATCGTTCGTTTGATCGAGGCGACGGGATAGGTCCACACAATAACCCCCATCGCAACCGCCCGAATTCCGAGCTGCTCGACCGAACTGGTCAAGATTGGCTTGGCAACGTTTGGGAGTGGACCTGTAGCCAGTACACGGCGTATCCGGGATTCACCGCTGCGGAAGGTGCATTGGGAGAATACAACGGAAAATTCATGTGCAATCAGTTCGTTCTGCGCGGGGGCTCATGCGCGACCAGTTCCGACCACATTCGCACTTCTTACCGCAACTTCTTCCCCCCCGATGCCCGCTGGCAGTTTTCTGGAATTCGCCTCGCCAAAGACTAGCTCGCCGTCTTGATAGCGCGTCGGTTTGGGGCCGGTGCCCAGAGGGTCGCCATACTTGCAAGGTCGTCATGCCGGCCCAACCATGAGTCGTATTGGGAGTGTGAACGATCTTAGGTTTTCTCTTTAGGCGCGCGAACTGTTGGCGAACTGTCGAAACAGCCGCAGGGTTTCAGGTGCATTCGTCAGCAAAGAAACTTTCGTGAGGACTATATCGAAGTATTCGCACTTCTCGGCCTCCTGCAGCAAGTCCTGTCGTTCACTGAATGCGATGACGACAATCGAAGGAGCGGTTTCTTTAACGCGCTGAGCGATATCGAATCCCGATGATACGGGCATCTCAAGGTCGGTGAGCACGAACTTTGGATGGAACTTGTTTAGGTCGGGTATCGAAGTCGAATTGCAGTCGTACACGGTAACGCCGATCGCTGAAAGTCGTTTCACAAGTACATCACGAACAAATCGCAAGTCATCGACAAGCAAGCCATCAACATCGCCCAGGTCGGCTCGCTTCCTAACGCTGACGGACTGCTGGACACTACCCCGAGCGTACGAAGTTCCGGCGGTTTCTTGCTCGCCGACTTCGTTCGGAATTTCATCTGGGTTTGCGATTGAACCGACCGGCAGCTCCAGAGTCACGCATGTGCCCTTGTCGACTTCACTTTCCACTGAGAGTTTCGCATCAATTTCATCAGACAGAGATTTGCAGATCGATAGCCCGAGTCCAAACCCGTTTCCAGGGCGACGAACGGTCTGTTTGAAGAATGGTTTGAAAAGACAATTGAGAGTCTCTTGGTCCATTCCGCAGCCGGTATCCTGAACGCAAAACTGCGGCTTCCCACTGTCGGTGGAATAGCCAACCACGATTTCACCGACCGAAGTGCATTTGATGGAGTTGTTTAAAAGGTTGTGAAGAATCTCTTTCAATATCTGTGAGGAGATTGCTAGGTGCATGTGGGAGTCCTGGGCGACTTCCAGACGCAGGTCAACGCGTTGTTCACGATTGGCGATGTGTGCTTCATCACGGAGTTTTTGGAGCAGTAGTCCAACATCGGTGTAGCAGTGATCACCCGAATGACGGCCAGCCTTGGCTTTGGAATAGCTGAGCAGTTGCCGCGAAAGGTAGGTCATCGAATCGACTGTTTCATTGAGAATTGGCAAAGCCGCCTTGGCTTCCATCTGTCCGTGCTCGATCATCTCCGCACAACCGGCTACGACAAATAGTGGATTTCGCAAATCGTGACTGACGCGTAAAAGTAGTCGTTCGCGTTCAGCTACGTTTTCTTCAGCGGCTTCCCGTGCACAGCGCTCAATATCAATCAATCGGGTCTGGGCGCGTAGTGTCTTTATGCTCGAACCAATCAGTAGCCCCAGCACGCCAATCCCCACAACAGCGGCACTCCACCGAACTAGCGCCCATCGGTATAGCGGCAGATAGCTATTGAATGTCGTGCTCAGCATTTCAGAGTGGTTATGATCTCGATCGATTGCTTGCACCTGTAACGTATGAGAGCCGACCCCCAATAGCTTGTGGCGGATATTCATCGATCCAGTCGGTACGTAGGTCCAGGGGCCTTCCGAGGTTCGATAGCGAAGGGCCGCGACGCGCTTGGAATTGTTGGTTGCGAACCCCACATTGACGCTAGCGCCTTCTTCCAAGTTGATCACAGCCCCGAAATCGGAACGTGCACCATCAATTTCTAAACTCGTTTTCCAGAGTTTCAGCGGCTGTTTACTGGAATAGTATTCGACCACGCCTTCTGTGGTTCCAACTACCAGTTCGTCGTTGGGCCCGAGGTGAATATCTGCGATCTGCACGTTTCGCAGGTCTGGAACACCTACGATTGGGACTACCTCATCACCCTGCATCGAAAAAACACCAGCATCCAGCGTTGCAATATACAGCCGGCCCCCAGGAGCAGGGAGGAACTCTTGGATCTTCGCTTTGCCAATGATGCTGGGATAGAAGGGGTTTGCTCGCCCAGTTGTTAAGCTAACCCGAAACGGTCCAGCGGTGGAACCAATCAGGAGCTCACTATCAGATAGTGAATGCAGCGCCGTGACGACGGGCTCTTCTCCTTCGATCTGGCAAAGCTTTTCCGCGCTGAAGTCCAGCAAGTTGATCTTGTAGAGTCCACCGCGGAATGTGCCAACGAAGACTTCTGATTGATTGACCTGCCAAAACGCAGACGCTCCTTCTTCGGCCATTTGATTAAAGGAATCGGTACCTTTGATGGGTGTAACCGAGAACGTCTCCGGATCAAACACATGCATGCGTTCTACCGTACCAACCAAGACGCGACCATCTGTCAGGTTGAGAGTATTCAAGATGGTCTCATTGACGCTCCAGTCCAGAATCAGCTCTCTCACATCACCCGCTGGGGTCGTCTGTATTAGCTGTGGCACGATGGCCACCATCCGTCTTCGATAATGGAAGTGGCTCGCGAATTGCACATAGGAACCATCCCGAAGAAAGATCGGTACACCCCTTAGCCCCAACTGCTCCTTCACAGCTCCGTCGGCTGACAACACTGCGCTTGCCTGATTATCAGAACTGAAGACCAACATCCGATCTTTGTCTTTAGTGACACGAGTTATCGACTGAAACGCCGAACCATACTCGACACCGAATTTCCTATAGGGGGCTTCTTGTACACGTACGATTGTCCCGTTACTCATCCCGCACAGTACGGAACGATCTGCGGCAGCCAAACTGTACATTTTTTCGGAACTAAGCAGTCCTCGAAACGTTCGCCCCTGGTGCAAGAGGAGCTTGTCATTGCACAAGAAGAACAGTGCGTCATTTAAGAATACGCCTCGGTTTGCTCCGGAATACGTCCTTTCATCCGCGACCGCAACTTGCCATTTTCCTTCCTCCGTCCTAATCGCCACCGAAGCGCCCTTAACAAGAGCGATCTTGCCGGCCGACGATCGGATCAACTGACTGGTATATTCCAGTGATGGCCCGAGTTCTTGCTCAATGGTATCTGTAGCAGGCGCGAAGAATGCCGTCGTGCCGTAGCGTCCCGTTCCAACGATAGTCCCATCGCCTTCGATCACAGAAATGCATCGAATCGGCAAATCTTTGGTCAGGCGGTGCTTTAATTCTTGATCAAACTTGTGAAGGTGGTAACGCCCTTTGTTGGTAGCAGCATCTCGGTCCTGGAGAAAGCTGCTAGCATCATCAGGAGAGGTCGTGCAACACCACAGGTTGCCTGAGCTATCTAGAGTTACGCACTCAACGAAACTGGTTGGCGGCTGGCCGCATGGCTGCGGCAGGTTCACTTCACTGACTTGGTAAGTGCTGTCAGCCTGCAGAGTCGCTGCGAAGAGGCGGTCATGAACCCGAACAATCAAGCTTTGTTGTTCTGTAGCCAAGATCTGAGAAACAAACGGAGTCGGGCCTTCGTCGATGCGAAATAAGACGTCAACACGATCGCCGCGTAGAACATAAATGTCCTTTTCATGCGCTAAGGCAAATATGATGCGCCCATCTGGTAGTGGACACATCGCGGTCACCGGCCGTTTCGGCACGCGGCCCAGGGGCAAGATTTCTTCTTGCAGGTATTGGCGGGGCTGCAATGTCTGGATTTCAACGCGTTGCGACCCGTCTTCGCGAGTCACTAACTCCTCGCGCAGCATGCCAGTTGGACACTCATAGTGGACTTCTGTTTCGTAGGGAATCTTCTCGAGCGTAAAAGTACCATTGGCATTCGATGCCACAGCATCCAGCACATTGCCGCCTTGGTCGACAGCCGCTACTTCGATTCCCTGCATCGGAGTGGCGCCATTAAAGTACGTTACTCGACCGGAGATTACACGGCTGGCCGCCATCGAAAAAGCGTAGCCTCCGCCTTCGTTGCGCGCCTCTACAATACACAGGTGTCGCTTGTTGGCTTCAAGCTCAAGTTCCTGTTTGTATGCATTCCACAAATACCAAGCCGGACCACGGCAATCCAACACCTCTTCGCCATCAATCCAATACGTGGCTCCGTCATCGGCACCGAAGTAGTATCGACGCGGCTCGGTGACGGCGGGGCGCAACCAGCACGCTGCAAAGAACTTCACGTTGTCGGCCGATAGGTCAGCTGCTCTGCACTCGTCCACAAGCTGCCCAACGCCATTCTTCCACCGGCGCGAATACCATTCGAACTTGCGTCCGTCGCATTCAATCGGCTCACCGGTTTCCAAACTACCAGCAACTGCCTTGTAGCCAATGTCGAAGTGTTTGGGAAACGGTCCAATGATCTTCCACTCACGAATCAGCGCGTTGCGATATTCGTATACGGGCAGATCCACTGGTTCATCAGAAAGCAGAGGACCAGTAGGTAAACAGAGGCACGACAGTGCCAGAGTAACGAACAGCAGCCCCTTCAGGAAACGTTCACTGCGATCGCGCAGGTGGCACCGCGAAGACATTACTACGAACCCCACCGAGGCAAATAGACAAGTTGCAAACTTACGATTCTGTAATCGGCGGCAGAATTCTGTAACTTCAGTGAACTCACCCACCACTAGCGGGGATCAGTATAGCGTACTTTCCCAGAGGGGTGTCGGAGTTGCCTGGCAGGCAGGTTTTAGCCGGATTTCCATCCACGCCGCCAGGGATTTGGAAACCACCGTCATAGAGCTCCAATCCGCGAAACTGCCTTACAATGAGTGCAGGAGACCCAGCGGATGCAAACTTACGATTCAGCCAAGAGCTACTTGTGGAATTACGAAAACGCGCCAGAAACTTCCATGCCCGCATCAGATGCGCCGGTAGATTTACCAGCTCGCTTTTTGGGAGTCCCAACGACATCGGAACTTGGTGTTGCGGCAGGTCCGCTCCTCAACGGACGATGGGTTTTGCACTATGCCGCACTTGGCTATGGAGTTCTCACGTACAAGACCGTTCGCAGCAAACAACGCGATTGCTACCCGCTCCCCAACCTTGTTCCTGTCGGTAATGCGCCAGTTCCCCCCAACAGCACTTTAAGCTCTAAGGCGGAAATGGAGGGTAGCTGGGCAATCTCTTTTGGAATGCCATCTTTTGCACCCACGGACTGGACGCGTGACATTCATCAAACCCGTCAGCAGCTTCCGCCTGGTCGCGTATTGAATGTTTCGGTCGTGGCCACCCCGCAAGCCGACTGGTCACTTGAGCAAGTTGCCCAAGACTACGCGCTGTGTGCGCGCTTGGCTGCTGAAAGCGGGGCTGATTGCATTGAGGCCAACTTCTCATGCCCCAACGTTGGCTCTGTCGATGGTCAACTCTACCAGCGAGCGGATGACGCTCGCTATGTCGCCAAACAGATCCGCGAGGCGATCGGCGACAAACCGCTCGCACTAAAGATTGGTCACGTATCAGATGCACAGGATGCTAGGCGGTTGGTCGGAGCCGTCGAAGAATTCGTCGACGGACTATCAATGGTCAACTGCATCGCAGCCCGCGTTCGCCAGACTGCAGGACCGCCCTCGGAATCGCCGTTGCTGCATTTCGATGGGCAGCCTCGTGGAATCGGCGGAACAGCAATTTTGGATCAGGCCTTGGCCCAAGTAGAGTTATTCGCGGGACTGGCCGAAGCGAGCCAGTTGGACATAATTGGCGTGGGCGGAGCAAGCCGGCCTGAGGATGTCCAGCGTTTTCTCAGTGCCGGAGCCGCAGCGGTTCATGTCGCTACGGCAGCAATGACGCATCCAAGTTTGGCCGAACAGTACTTACGCCTTCGGCACTGATCGATTGCAAGGTATGTGGCCAACACAGTCAACGCTTTCAATACATCCAGCAATACACAGGTGGGTGGCGCCCCCAATTACGTATTAGGAAATCTGATGATACGCAGCGGTGTTTTTGGTTTAACGATTCTCCTACAACTCAGCACCATGGCTTCGATATACGGGCAAAACAACGAATTGACGCCTCCAACCATCGCAGAAAAAAGCGGCTTTACCGCCACGGCGACTGCCCGAGAAGTCGACGATTTTCTGCTGCAAATTACCGCAGACTGGCCACGCGCTCAGCTTACCTCCATTGGCCGTACGGTCGAAGGCCGCGAACTGACTGCTGTCGTTGTTGAGCCGGCGGGCACCACAGCCCAACCGCTAACGATTCTGGTGTTAGGTGGCATTCATTCGGGTGAATGCGATGGTAAAGAAGGCCTACTTGCGTTGGCTCGCGATCTGTCGCAAGGGAGGCTGGACGACTCGCTGGACAACCTGCGGATGATCTTCGTACCCAATTACAACGCTGATGGTAATGAGCGGCGCAGTGAAAACCATCGACCCGGGCAATACGGTCCGAGTCAGGGCATGGGAACCCGCGAAAACGCACAAGGCCTGGACCTGAATCGCGACTTCGTCAAACTTGAAAGCCCGGAAGCGCAAAGCCTGATTTCGGCGCTCAGCGAATACGACGTGGATGTACTCATCGACCTGCATACAACGAACGGATCATTACATCAACATGATTTAACGTACGACATCCCTCACCATCCGCTAGTTCCCGATGCAATGGACAGTTGGCTACGCGCAGAAGTGATGCCCGCAGTGCGCGAGCGAATGAAGGATGCAGGCTACAGAACGTTCTATTACGGTAATTTTAATGCCGCGCACACACAGTGGAGAACGTACGGTTATGAACCACGCTACAGCACGGACTACATGGCGCTGAGAGGGAAAATTGGAATCCTATCTGAATCCTACTCCTACGTCAGCTATCAACGCCGAGTCGAAGCTTCTTACCAGTTCACGTTCGAAGTCCTCAAATACTTCAACCAACATTCAGAAGTGACCAGACAGCACTTGGCGGATACGAAGCTCAAGCCAGGAGACGAACTGCCGCTGCGAGCCGAGATTGTTGCGACAGCTGATAATCAGTTGGTGGAAGGTTATCAAACTCCTGATGGCAACTTACCAACTCCGCCCTACGGCTGGGAGGCAATCGCACGGCATGAACCCAAAGATTATCGCGTTGAACTTTGGAACACTTACGAAGCAACCGAGTCTACCCAAGTCCCCTTTGCTTACGCGATTGAAGCCCAGTATGCCTGGGCTGCTCAACGGCTCGCTATGCACGGTGTCAAAGTCCAGGTACTCGCCGCAGACACGCAAGCTCAGACGACGGGCTACCAAGTAACCTCGGTAAAGAAAGAGCGGTCTTTTCAGTTCCATCGACGGCTGGCAGTCGAGCTAGAACCACGAACCAAAGATACTCGATTGCTGCGCGCCGGAAGCTTTATTGTCCGTACGTCGCAACCACTCGGGAAGCTTGCCGCTTATCTTCTGGAGCCGCGAGCTGACGACAGCCTGGTTGCCTGGAACTTCTTCGACCCGGACATTCGTGAAGGAACAGACTATCCAGTTACCAAGATCCTCGAAGGTGTCGCTGGTTTTGACTATCGCGAAACGCTAGGAGTACCTGCTAGTGAGCAGATTACGCTGAAACACTTAAGTCATCCCGAGCTGAGTGTGGATTACGATGGGGATCTTCGCCGGTCTGCGCACTGGCTTGGAAACAGTACCGACTATGTCGTCCGTTCAGACAGCGAACACTTTGTTGTTGCAGCAGAGAGCGGTGCCCAACGGCGACTGAGCGAACTGACTAGGCTTGCCCAAGCACTCGCCAAACTTGACGCCTTCACCAACGAAGAAGCTCGTTCGGCGGCAAAGACAGGAACGTTGACCGAGGATCTTAAGCATGCTGTTGTCACCCATTCCGGTGATTTGTTTGTCTACACAGCCGCAGAACAGGTGGCTCGGCGAATAACCGACACACCCAAAGTCGCGGAGAAGCTGGCACAACTTTCACCAGACGCTTCGCAGATCGCATTCGTTGCTGAAAACGATTTGTGGGTGGTTCGTCTGAGCGATGCAAGCACGACGCGCATCACAAACAACGGTAGTACAGAGCAGCTTAACGGGATATTGGACTGGGTTTACCAAGAAGAGCTCTACGGCCGAGGAAACTTTAAGGCGTTCTGGTGGAGCCCAGATTCAACACAGCTCGCCTTTCTCAGACTCGATCAAACACACGTCGATCGCTATCAAGTCGCTGACAGCATCAGTTACAAACGTACGCTCGAAGAAACACGTTATCCCAAAGCGGGGGACGCGCTACCAAACGTTTCACTCTGGCTTGCCAGTCTGGACGGCGAAAGTACGCCCCGTGAAGTCGACTTGAGTGACTTCCCTGCCGAGGATCGGTTGATTTCACGCGTGAGTTGGTCTCCTGACGGCAACCTTTGGATACTGGTTCAAAACCGTGTTCAAAACCAACAATCCCTGCTGCGTCTTGCAACTTCCGCGGACAAACCCGTCACTGTCGTACGTCAAGAAAGCGACGGTTGGCTGGAGATTCGATCCGAGCCGCACTTCCTCGACAGCGGTGATTTCCTGTGGCTATGTGACTTGCCCGATGGACGGACGCATCTCTTTCGCATCGACGCGAAAACGGGCAAGCAGCAACCACTGACCAGTGGTGACTGGGATGTTGCCTCGATCGCAGGCGTGAAAGAGTCGACGGGAATGGTTTACGTCACGGGTAATTTTGATCAACCGACCGAGAACCACCTAGTTTCTGTCGATATACAGACTGGGAAAATGCAGCGTTTGACAAGTCTCAGTGGCACTCACTCGGTCAAACTGGATCACTCGTGTCAGTATTTCATCGACCGATTCAGTAGCCTTACGCAGCCTCCCGAGCTAGCGGTGTTCTCTATACAAGGTGATCTCGTCAGGCATATTGATGCACCGACTAGCAATCGACACGCTGCTCTGGCAATTCGCCAGCCAATCGCTACCACCATCCCAGCTGACGACGGACTGCCACTCCAATCGTTGATCTTGCTTCCGCCGGCGGGCACTCGGGCGCCCGACGAAAAACTACCGGTACTATTCTTTGTGTACGGCGGTCCCCAGGCGCCAACGGTAAAAAATGCCTGGGCCGGTCGCAATTACTGGTGGCACCAAATGCTGTGCAGCCGAGGATTCGCGGTCGTTCTTTGCGACAACCGAAGCTCAAGGGGCCGTGGCGTAAAAGATACGTGGACAATCCGTGGTGATCTTGCCCGTGTCGAACTCCAGGACCTAGAGTCGGCGGTCAAGTGGGTTAGGCAACAGGATTGGGCAGACCCTGACCGATTGGGCATCTGGGGCTGGAGCTACGGTGGATACTTCAGCGCCTACGCCATGACGCATTCCTCGCATTTCAAGGCCGGCGTCGCTGGGGCTCCAGTTACGGATTGGCGCAACTACGATGCCATCTACACGGAACGCTACATGGGGCTGCCTCAGGAAAATGAGGCGGGCTACGATTCAAGTAGCGTGGTCAAGGCTGCTGCAAATCTAAGTGGGCGTTTGATGATCATCCATGGGGAACGTGACGACAATGTCCACATGAGCAACTCGTTGCAGCTAGCTTATGAACTTCAAAAGGCAGGCAAGACCTTCGACTTGATGATCTACCCCAAGAATCGCCATGGCATTACCAATCCATCGCAACGTCATCATCTGCATAAGACGATGACGGAGTTCTTCGAGCGGAATCTGAAGTAGTCGATAGAGATCTAATCGTGGCAGCTCGCATGTGACGCAAGCAGTGGGACACTTCTCGGTAATCCATTGGGTCACAAACACGCGCAAGCTCCGACAGACAGGTAGGAAAAACGCATGGAACGATTACCCGGTATCCGCCAATTCGAACTTACAGGACAGACGGCAATCGTCACCGGAGGATCAAAAGGTTTGGGGCTGGCAATGGCGTCAGGCCTGGCCTCAGCGGGATGCAACCTGCTGATCGTCAGCCGTACCGCCAACGAGGCCAATGATGCAGCTGCGCAGATTTCCAAA
Organism: Planctomycetaceae bacterium; assembly: GCA_003501565.1. Lineage (GTDB taxonomy): Bacteria > Planctomycetota > Planctomycetia > Pirellulales > Pirellulaceae > Aureliella. The sequence continues at coordinate 16,516 of DNPC01000824.1, forward strand.
GAGTTCGGCGTAACCGCAATAGCCATGGAAGTGGATGTCTCGGAAGAATCGCAAGTCAAGTCGATGGTAGCCCGCTGCACCGAAGAATTCGGGCGGATTGACGTGCTAATCAATAATGCAGGCGTCAACCTTCGCGGGCCTATCGAGGAATTGTCCTTTGAGCAGTTTCGCAGCGTCCAACAGATCAATGTCGACGCGATGTGGCTTTGCTGCAAATACACTTCTGCACCAATGAAGGCCCAAGGGTACGGACGCATCATCAATATGGCTAGTACACTCGGGTTGGTCGGGCTGGCCAATCGTACGCCCTACGCAACCAGTAAAGGTGCTGTTGTGCAGATGACACGAGCTTTAGCACTCGAGTTGGCCAAGGACGGAATCAACGTGAATGCGATCTGCCCGGGCCCGTTTCTAACGCCGATGAACGTGCCCATTTCCGAGACGGACGAAGCGAAGAAGTTCATCGTGGGCGCAACGGCTCTTGAGCGATGGGGCGAAATGAAGGAAATCCAAGGGGCCGCTATATTTCTCGCAAGTCCTGCCTCCAGCTACGTTACTGGCAGTATGCTGACCGTCGACGGTGGGTGGACGGCCCGATAGAGCATCGTCTCACCCTTAGGAAACTCAAGAGCAAAGCCACAAGCTCCACCGGTGCTTAATCCTTCATGTGGATTACACAACCAGCTAGCTGGCATAATCGCGGTAACCTGCGGGTCGATCCTACCCATTGATTTGTTTTTCGGTGGATGACGAATCCGTTTTGCGAGTACCCACTTGCAAGTCCCCGCAGACGAACTGACTCAGCCTAGCGAAACTGCTGAACCTGCGACTCCTGCCCATCAGTGCCTGCATTGCAAGCTTGAACTTGGGATGATTGAGGTTCAACCGCGACTAAGTTGGAAGGAGGTGTTCAATGAGGGCAACTATGCTCCAACCAGCTACTGTCTTTTATTGCACATCGCTTGCAGCCGCGGACCACCGCAGCACAAGCTTCCCATCTCCGCCGAACTCTCGACCTAGACAACTCGATGTGCTAATCTGAAAACCTCTGTTGCTGCTCCATTCGCATATCCCGCAATGCGGCAAGCCCAACTCCAAATCTATCCCGACACATCCTGTCTCAGGATATATTCCAATACGTTATCCGGCCGCGGATTCATTCAGATGGAAATGCTTAAGAAACTCGGTGGCATCCTACTCATGATTCTCGCAGCAGCCAAATTGATAGGAGTTATTGTCCTGCTGTCACATGGAGAAACTGACCGAACAGGATGGTGGCTCACAAAACAAGTCGTCTATGCCATAACTTTCGCTGTCGTTGGAGCAGGATTGTTGCTGTCTGAATCGAAACCCCGTGATTAGGCAACTTTATTGAAATCAGATTTAACTGCGATTTCTGACTTACCAGGTCATGAACCGTTTATGGCCGGATAACAATACGTTCGCCTGAAGCCGATATAGTCAATCGAGACTCGCGGAATAGGCTTCGCGACATTTTATCCCGCTCAAACACTTGCGAGCTGTATTACGGCTCGGTCAACTTAGTCGTTCGTCGGCAATGAAACCACCAGCTACAGCGTGGTCCGCACTCGTCACATGACTCCAGAAAACAAGGTCGTGATCTCTACCGCAATTGTGGTTGAGGTGGATTCTTCCGAGAACGGGAACTCTCCGCAAATGGAAGCGATCGCACAACGCCTGCGCGAAGCTGTGGAGTCAGCGTTCGCTCGCGATCCGTCTGTTGAACCGACCGAATGCCTTGCATGGGATTGGTTAAATGAATCCGATACAAACTTTGGACGTTGTGCAGACTGCAATCGATTGGTTTCCGACTACGAACAGCCACATCAAATACGCACGCTGATTGATGCGCGGGTGGTAGATGGTACACTGTTGTGTGACGAATGCGCGTACCTCCGTCGCGAAGCGTCGTCCTCAGAAACCTGACGGATGTGTCCCATTCAATGATAGAAGAGCGACGCACCATGGACTGCACCGGAGCGGCGGTATGCGGTTTTTTTGGTGAGATCAATGTCAATTCCCGCCGCGCGCTGATCCCGGACATTCGTCCGCAAGATGGCTCCAGTGATGAAGCGACACTCGAAATTCATCCTGCTGCTTGCAGCCTTGGCTGCCATTGCCCTTGCAATCGACTCTTGGAATGTCACTCGAAAAGAGAAACTTCTATCCAATGCCGTCTCCCAAATCGGTGGGCGCAATGGGTCGATTCCACTGTGGCCACTTGCCACCGAATACCGCATAACATTGACTTCCCTCCCGGCTCCAGACCAATTGGATCAACTCCGGATCGCCAACAAGTTGCGAGGCTGGGTTGGAATTGCATTCGAAAACTGCGAGTTGGATGTGGATGACGTCGATCGCCTCCGTGCTAATCTGGACCGGTGTCATCTATACGTGGTGCAAGATGGTAAGATGTCACCAATGGACGCCGCGAGCGCAAAGCGGACAAACTATCCGCTGCACCCGAGCGGCGAAGTCGGGCGTTCTGAAATGACTGATCAACCGTCGCCGCCGGCTGATCGGTAACGTTCTGCGAGAAGAAGGTTGAACCGTATGTCGAAACTGAGTCGCGCTGAGGTCCTGGCTGAGCTTTCATCACGGGCAAACGTTGATCCCATCGAAGCCGAACGTGTTCTGCAATCGCTCGCTGATCTCGCTGAGGAAGAATCCGCTAAGGGATTCTTGATTCCGAATCTTGGTGAACTGTCTATCCAGCCGGGCCCTGAATTTGAGTATCGCAATCCGGCTACTGGAACAACTATGATGGTCCCTGGACCACCTTCGCTTGCATTCACACCAGATAGCGGCTTCGAAAAGAATGCTATCGAAAAGCGCGATTCCGACCAGAAGCTCGAAACACCGGATAAATCGGCCCGCGTGTTGCCCACGCTAAATTTGACACCATCGTCGGCGGATATGACTTCTGCTGGCCTCGATTCGACCATCAAATCACGCAACAAGCTGGGCGGGCAACCTGACTGGATCCAAGGCGAACCCAATAGAATGGCGTGTTGCGGGAGCGACATGACCTTCTATGGACAGTTCGACTCCAGCGTTGGCGGAGAATTCAACGTCGCCGACAGCGGAATGATCTAAGTATTTCTCTGTGACGACTGCTGGAAATCAACTGCCTTGGTGCAATATTACTAACACTCGTAGAACCATGGTATGCACCCAAGCCGCGGTGGCTGGGCGAGTTGCCAATTGAGAATCGTTTCCCACGGCTGGGTGATGCCAGCCGTTATCCGACTGAAAATCTTGATATTATCATTCAAAAAGCTTCTCGCCCGCAACGCACAGGATTGCGTTACCATTTTGCGACAGTTCGACACCCCACCGACCTTTGACTTGTGGCACAACCCTGTTACGGAAGCCGCAGACAAAACCACAACTCTGTCTGCTCGTTCGATGTACGCCGATGACTTGCACAGAGCATCAAGTGGATCTCTGCTTTGCGGCGACGGACACGATTTGGTTGATGGTGGCATTACAAACTCGATGCGGCTTTGGCTGATTTACGACTATCATTCGCTGCCTGACTTCACGGGTGCGGACAGGTTCACTACTTTTCGAGTGCTTCGATCGGCACGCTTCACAGGGGATCGTACACTTGCGCTAACGTTAGGTTACCACTGGCTTCCGGCGCGATCGCTTTCACGTCTCGACTTCGAGGATGATGATCGTTCGATTGATGAAAATGTCATTGCCAGCGAACACTGGCGCACCGTTCACACGCACATCAATCGGTTCTGATCGGATAACGCCCGCATGCGCTCGGGGCCGCCGATCGCGAGTTTTCAAATGGAGCATCAACCTCGGCGGCCCGGTTATGCCCACCGTTCGTTGGTCGAAGAAACCGATGCCAAACATTGATGACGCCATAGCAAAAATTCGTGCTGTCGGGCATGTGGTCTGTGAGAATCAGGGACAGGTGTTCCCGGATTACGACCACATGAATTGCGATGCAACGGCTGTTTGCGAGCGACTTGGTATCCCGTCCACTGACGACCTGTTCCTCCAATACCCAGCGGAACGTACGTTCGATTCCATCGATGAAGCTGAAATTGACGCTGAGGAAGAAGAGCTCGGCATTAAATTACCCTCTGACTACAAACGGCTTCTTACTGAATTTGGCGAGTTCCATCTACCAGGGACGGCAGCTATTTGCTTCGAGCGTCCTGTTCGCGCAGTGTACACGACACAAGGAGCCTTGCAGATTGATGAAAATCTAAGCGCATTGGCAATATCCTCGTACAACGTAGACGCCGATGGTAACAGCATCGGCTTTATTCGTCACAATGATCGCTTCGGTGACGCAGTTTTTGAATTCAATCACGAGCTCCGATATCATAGTGACGATCCAACGATGTGGACGAAAAAGCTGGCCGGATCGCTCGCCGAGTTTATCGTGAACTACCTAAACAAAATCAACTAAACCAACGCATCATGGCATGCACCCGAGCCGCGGTGGCTGGGCGAGT
>DNPC01000191.1:0-1194 GCA_003501565.1 Planctomycetaceae bacterium
TGCTTTGTGTCTGAGGAGACTCCCATCGGCAGGATGTGTCAGGGTCGTCGGCTGAATCAGGATTCAGCTAACTTCGATTGCGATTCAATACTCGGTTTTCGCCGTGCCGATTCTGCGGCGCGATACGATGCGATGTCGGAGCGAACGCTGATCGCCTGTCAAGCGAGCACGTCAGCAAGCTCTCGCGCCTCCGGCCTACGGTTAGGTCGGCGGTCTACCCCGGCAGCTTCAGCACGTGCTTTGTTTAAAAAGATCCACATGCCCGCACTTTTCGTGCGGGTTTTTTCGTTGGTGCACAAACTGTCTGCACCAATGCCCCAAGTGAAGATTGCGTCGCGGAGTGTGGCGAAAGAAACGACTTATTCCCAAGTTGTGCTGAAGGAGGCGTAACAACCTTGGAATCTTGCAGTGAGTGTTTGTATTGCACTCGGCTGTATCGCACTCGGCTGTATTGCACTCGTCCGTGTTGTGCTCGTCCGTGTTGTGCTCAAGCGTGCCCTGGTGGGCGCGAATAGTTTTAATTTGTTGTTTGCCGCTTGAGGGTGTTGTTCCCTTAACAGACGTGAGCGGCAGAAGTTTTGTTGTGAATGAAGACTTAGGAATTAGTAAATTGAAGATTCGAGTAGAAAAGAAGATTGGCGAACAGGTAATGTCCATTGAAACTGGACAACTCGCCAAGCAAGCGGCCGGTGCCGTTATGGTTCAGTACGGTGACACCGTTGTTCTCACTGCCTGTGCAACCGGTCCATCGCGACCAGGCACGGATTTCTTCCCGTTGACCTGCGATTACCGCGAACGCATGGCTGCTGCTGGTAAGTTCCCAGGTGGCTTCCTCAAGCGTGAGGGACGGCCAACGATGAAAGAAACCCTGACTAGTCGATTGATGGACCGCCCCATCCGACCACTTTTCCCCAAGGGTTTCAACGACGAAGTACAAGTACAAAGTAGCGTCTTGAGTAGCGACCTGCTCAATGACGGCGATGTCTTGGCTATGAACGGTGCTTCTGCCGCACTTTCGATCAGCTCGCTTCCGTTCCAAGGTCCCATTGCTTCGGTTCGCGTCGCAAAGATCGATGGTGAGATGGTCGCTTTCCCGACGAACGAACAACTCGAAGAAAGTGAGTTGGATCTGATCATATCCGGAAGCGATTCATCCATTTTGATGATCGAAGGCTTCGCTCAGGAAATGCCTGA
>DNPC01000191.1:1257-1899 GCA_003501565.1 Planctomycetaceae bacterium
CTTCGCTCAGGAAATGCCTGAAGCCGAAATGGCCGAAGCGATCCTGTACGCACACTCGATTGTTCGCGAAGTCATCGAGTTGATCGAAGAGTTGGTCAGCAAGGTCAACCCGGAGAAAATCGAGTTTACCCCTGTTGAAGATGATGGCCTGCTAGACCGACTCAAGGCTGGGTACTACGACAAGTATCGAGATGCCAAGCAGACGCCAGGCAAGCTTGAGCGAGCCAGTGCAGTTGCAGCGGTCAAAGAAGAAGCCAAAGCTGAAATTATCCCAGACCCAGATGCAGAAGGGGCAGTTTGCCCAGATCGCTTCAAGTCAGCTTTTCATGATCTGGAAAGCATCGTCGTTCGCGATTTGATCCTCGGCGGCACGCGTCCAGATGGCCGCGACCACACCAGCTTGCGTGCGATTGAATGCGAAACGGACTTGCTACCGCGAACTCATGGTTCGGCCATGTTCCAGCGTGGTGAGACGCAAGCCATGATCAGTGTCACTTTGGGCACCAGTCGCGACGAACAACGAGTCGACGGGTTGGTCGATGAGTACAGCAAGAAATTTATGCTCGACTACAACTTCCCGTCCTTCTCCGTTGGCGAATGCCGGCCCATTCGCGGACCGGGTCGTCGTGAAATTGGTCACGG
>DNPC01000191.1:1970-9240 GCA_003501565.1 Planctomycetaceae bacterium
GGTCGTCGTGAAATTGGTCACGGTGCCCTGGCCGAACGTTCGGTCGCTCCCGTTGTGCCTGATTCGGAAGATTTTCCCTACACGATTCGAATCATCAGTGACATTCTCGAATCAAATGGTTCGTCATCGATGGCCAGCGTCTGTGGTGCAACGCTAGGCCTTATGGCGTCCGGTGTACCTATCGGCAACCCAGTAGCGGGGATTAGCATCGGGCTCGTTCAGGAGTCGGCGGACAAATGGGTCTTGTTGACCGATATTCTCGGCGACGAAGACCACTTTGGCGACATGGACTTCAAGATTGCAGGAACTCCCGTTGGGATTACCGGCATCCAGCTTGACTTGAAGATTGATGGTATCAGCGAAGAAATCATGCGAGCCACATTGAAGCAGGCTCGAGAAGCTCGAATGGAAATTCTCCGCAAGATGCTGACGGCGATTCCTCGTCCTCGCTCTGAAACCAGCCGGTTTGCTCCTCGCCTCCTACGTACTCAAATCGATCCAGAAAAGATTGGTTTGTTGATCGGACCCGGCGGTAAGAACATTCGTTCGATCCAAGAGGACACTGGCGCGACGATCGATGTTGACGATGACGGAACGGTCATCGTAGCTGCAGTCAACGGCGACGCCGCTAATGCCGCAATGCAACGCGTCGAAGCTTGCACAGCGACCGCCCAGATCGGGAAGATCTATGACGGTATCGTCAGTAGCGTCCGCGATTTTGGTGCGTTCGTCGAAATCCTGCCGGGGCGTGACGGATTGGTACACATCAGCGAGATGTCCAACGGCTATGTCTCAAGCGTCGACGACATTTGCAAAGTGGGTGATCCGATGAAAGTCATCGTGATCGACATCGACGAACAAGATCGTGTCAAGTTGAGCCGCCGAAAAGCACTCGAAGAGCTTGGAATCGAAGACGAATTTGACACTGGAGACGATGAAGGCGAGCAACGCGAGTCGCGGGGTGAAGGCCGTGGACGTGGTGATCGTGATGGCGGACGAGACGGCGGAGACCGGGACGGTCGGCGCGATCGAGGTGGTCGATCGGACCGAGGCCGATCGGACTCACGCGGTCAACGCCGTGGTTCGAGAGATCGTGGAGACCGCGGAGATCGTGGAGACCGCGGAGACCGTGGTGATCGCGGTGGACGGGATCGCGATCGAGATCGCCGCTAGTGGGGGGTGGCATTCAAGCGTTTTGCATTGTGTAGTTCCGGAGTTTGTCGACGGGTACGCCTACAACACACCGTTGAATACGCCTGGCTACTGTGATGAGACGTTTGTCTTGAATTACACCTGAGGAACCGGTTAACCGAATTGAGCTGGTCGTGTTCGATGCGACCAGCTTTTTTTGTTAGCGATTTTGGAGATTCTGAGCACACAAACGTGGGGTTTCCGCTACACTATCGTGTGCGACGGGGAAATCGTTGCCTCGATTTCAATCTTTAGGTTGTCGACGAGCCCGCCCTAATTCCGTTGAACAAGGTGTTGGTCTTATTTTCGCGTCCTCGGCGAACATACGACACCAATTCTAAATCTCACAACGAATACAGTTCTCTCAGTATCTTTTTTAGGAGACGAAGCATTGCCTCGTAAAAACAAAGGCTATTCGCGTGTTGATTCCGATGTGAACAACGCACATGGCTGGTTGGTTCGAATCAAGCGTGGTGAAGAGCGGCGGTCACGCTTTATTTCGGATTCAACTCACGGCGGAAAACGCAAGAGTGAGAAGGTTGCGAAGGAAGTTTACGAAGAGTGGGTAGCAGAGCTGCCAGAACCAGAGACCTCCTTGGACAAGCTCGGCAAGCGAAACACCACGGGCGTGGTTGGTGTTCACCACTCGTGGGACCAAGACAACCGATTCCCGAACTGCAAGTACGAGTCGTACGTTGCTTCGTGGGTCGATGAAGACGGCAAACGCCGAAATATTCGGTTTTCGATCAACAAGTACGGCAAGAAGGCTGCATTCGAGCTTGCTTGCCTTTGTCGAGCTGAGCGACTTCGAGATCGCGACGCCGTCATCGCGAAATTCGAAAAGAAGAACGGCAAGCTGAAGAAGGCTGCTAAGAAGGCTGCACCTAAGAAGAAAGCTGCTCCTAAGAAGAAGGCTGCTCCGAAGAAGAAGGCCGCCGCAAAGAAAAAGGCTGCACCAAAGAAGAAGGCAGCTCCAAAGAAGAAGGCTGCGGCTAAGAAAAAGGCTGCTCCTAAAAAGAAGAAGACGGCTAAGAAGAAGCGTTAGAACAGAGCCAAGCCGCGTGCCATGGGGTGTGCGGTTTGATCGGTTAAATCCAAGAAAGCGAGTTGGCGGGATACGCTTGCTCGCTTTTTTTACGCGCCCACGGTTTGTTTGATTGGTTCTTCGTGCTAAAGCAAAATTGTTGGGCCCGGTGGCTATTCTGGACCTGAATCGTGACTTTGTCGTTTAAGATGGCAGGTTTTTTCCGAAACGGCCCAATCCTTCGCCTCGATTCTTTGTAACAAATCGACGGCAACTTGGCCCTGGCAGTCCGTCCCGCGATTACTAAAATCTCTACAGGAAAAGCATAAGTACAGTTCATCCTTGTCGTATTAACCCGGATTATGCATGTCGGCCGCTACCAAGGTCGAATCCAATCCTGCCCCAGCGGCGAAAGTGGCTCCCCCGCGAATTCGCATGGTGCCGCCAGAGCCTAGCGACGTTTCGACCACGGTTACGGCGTTGAATGCACTTACTTGTTCCGGCCAATTTACCAAATGCATAATCTGGGTTTGAACGTCAGGTGACGTTGATACCAGTTAATTCTCGAGCGAAATCGAAATCAAGACGTGAGAACGATTCTAAGCGAAGCGGAATTGCAGAGCGGCGTCGAAGAGATGGCCGGTCGTATAACCGAGCGATACGAAGGCGAGCCACTAACAATCGTTGCCGTGATGACGGGTAGCTTGGTATTGTTGGCCGATGTAATTCGTCACTTAAGTATGCCAGTCCGAGTAAGCTTGATACAAGCAAGTAGCTATCGGGGTGGAACCGAATCGGGCGACCTCTGGATACGTGATGATATGATGTTGGATGTCTCCGGCAGGCATGTGTTGGTCGTTGATGACATCTTCGATACCGGACGTACTTTGGAGGCCGTGCTCAAGTGTATCCAAGACATGGCGCCTGCCAGTCTCGCTTCTGCTGTATTGCTTCATAAGCGGGAACGCCAAGTAGTCGATTTTGAGCCGGACTTTGTCGCATTCGATATTCCTGACGAGTTTGTCGTCGGTTACGGACTGGACTATCAAGATCTGTATCGGAATCTCCCATTCTTGGCCGTCCTTGATCCTGAAGAGATTGCACAAGGGGCAGCGACGTGATGTCAGCCTAACGTCATTCTGTGCTTTGTGATTTTTTCGACGACGCGACGCCCGCCCACTCTTTCCTAACCGTTTTTTGGGGCAGTTGTTTTGAATCGCCCCCGCGTTGCAGTACTAGCACACTCGTACTGGCCAAGTGGTAGCGACGAATCGTTACGATTACGCGCCTGGATGGGGGAGGCGAGCGAGGCCGGGCTGGACACTGAGGTCTTCACCGCCCGTTGGCACCGTAGCTGGCCGACGCGAATCATTGTTGATGGGACTGTCGTAAGGCGGATCGAGAGTCCTCCAACCAGCGCGCTTTACAATCGTCGTTTTGCGCGTCAGGTTCTTCAGACGATCCAAGAGAACCGCGCGCGGCTAGATCTGATCTATTGCGATGCACTAGATTATGCGGCGACCACGATCGTTTCGAACTTGTCTATCTCGGACCGACCGCCACTTGTGCTGCGTTATCGGCAGTCTTATTCGAATCGGTCGGGAGCGCTTCCGCGCAAGAGTTTGGATACGTTGAGAAAATGTGAGCGAATCATCGCTTCGTCGGCCAGTGATCATCGCCAGCTACTCTCGTTGGGAATCGCTGAAGACAAGATTCTTCGGCAGCCGGACTGTATCGCCAAGCAAGTCCAGCGTGATGACGAATCACGTCGCTCAGCTCGGATAGTTCTGAGGAATGCGAACTACGATCTAAATGTGGCTGGATCGAACAAAATCGTTCTTTGCCCCAGCCGCTTTGCAGACAGTGAAGATGCGAAAGCAATTGCATCGGCATATCGCTTTATCGATGAGCACGAGCCAGTTCGGATTTGGCTAACCGGGGATGGACCGGCCCGCCCACAGATTTCGGACTGCCTGCGTCAAGCGGGAATACACCGTTCGGTTATAACGCCCGGTGTCTTTTCCTCGCCGATCGAACTGCTACAAGCAGCGGATGCTCTGCTAATACCTCCATCGCTGGAAGGCATTCAATGGTTCTTGCCGACTGTCATCGCTAGTGGTTTGTCAGTCATGCTTCCGCGTGAATCAGCTCGCTTTCTTGCACCGGAGATGGCATCGCTGCTCTCACCGTGTTTCTACGATCCAGCGTCATCGGTGGAGTTGGATTCGTTGCTCCGCAAGTGGCAGTCATCACCAGCTACGCTGAAGAACATAGCCACAAAAGCTCGAGCACTACTGCCTCAGCGAATCAACTTCGATGCGCTCTGGTCTTTGATTCGATGATCAAGTTATAGGTCGCGATCTTGGTGAACCGAAAGTTTCGGCTTGGAACTACAAAGTGCACTCGAAACTATCGTTGGACTTTATCGCAAGGTTTTTCTTGCCGCGGTTCGAAGATGGTTTTGCGGCGAAGGAAGGCTGCTGAAGAAATGGATGCTCTCGGCATCGGTCGGCTTGAGGCAGTTTTGCAATTACCAACCCATCACCATATTACTTTCGATCACCTTACGAGCTTTTTCAAGGTCGCTGCCGGTTTCATGCATATACAGTCGAATTGCATGCACTTTATCGCCCGACGACTTCGATAGGCAATCGCGTGCGATGGTGCAAATATCCATCTTGGTCGTAAGGCCCAGGACTCCTTTCGAAATTACCCATGTGTCGCGAGGACGCCGCGTCATGCGGACCACATCGTCGCTCGGATATGCGTCCGAGACAACGGCTCGAGCGGCCTGTTCATCATCTGCCCAGGTGATGATAATGTGGGAAGTTGTTTCAATTTCATAAAGTGGCATTTGGTGTCTCCACGCTGAAGGCAAACGCCAAACTGTCGGCGGCGTTCATATAACGCGAGTCCAGCATGCGTGGGCGAAACCACGAGGTTGCTGGTTAACTTGTTGGTCCCTATCTACTATTCAAGCATAGCCGATCGGCGAACCAGCGGGGAGGTAATCGTTCGGATTTTAACGAACCCTTGTTCGTGAACCTGCGATATCACCCTCCCGCAGCTTGGTCGTAGTTGAGTTGGGAATCCAAGCCCGTATTCTGCGACGCGTTACCAACTAAGCAACCTATTTACTAGAACTCAAAGATTGTACGCACAACTCAATGAAGTGGATTACGAGATTTACCGTCTTAGCTGCGATCGCTCTCCCAATCGTTCCGGTTCTGATCGCGGAAGGACGCAACGAGATTGCGCGATGGTACGTTGCCGCTGCCGTGAATGCTCTCCATCTAAAACAGGGTGACCATGATGCATTGATGCGCAAAGCGGTCGAGTGGAGTGATGGTGAGGAACTAACTGATGCTTGGCGATATCGTTTAGCTATTGCCATGCAGAGTGATCCAAGTCGAATTCCAGCACTGTTGAAGGAAGCCGGCGAAAGTAAACCAGTTCTGCTCCGCGATTCTCAAGCCCTTGCCCAAGAGCTGGCTGACTATGAGCAGTTTCGATTGGCGTACGAAACGCAGTCTCTCTTACCCATCGAAGAAGACTTGTCGGACGCCGTGTATCTAAGTCATCTAAACCAACTTGCATACTTCCGAAGTCTCGGCAATTTTGATCTCGAATCGGCACTCGAGGACATCGAGAAAGTCCTGAAGGCCGTCCCCGCTGATGCAGAGTTTAGTCGATCTGCCTACTTGGACACACGCGCTTGGATTCTCTATCGCCTCGGACGTCCGGGGGAGGCACTTGTCGATATGGAGAAGTGTCTAAGCCTGGTCGAACAAGCTCTTAGCGAGCGATTGACGGCGATTCAAGTGAAGCTGAGCGACGAAGTCGGCAGTGCGTTAGCCAGTAATCGCGATCGAACGGAAAAACAAAACGACGCTACCAAAACGAAGACAGAAGCGGAGCCCGAGACCGGCTCCAATGACGGCCGTAGCGCTGCCGAGGTCTCGTCGTCGGATTTCGACCGGACGCGATACGGAACTTCCGATGATGAGTCCATAACGGAGGCGGGGCTACCTGTTGCAGAGCTTGCCAAGCGGCAACAAATACGCTCGCGACCGGCGGCTGTACTCGGTGGAACTCTCTACTACCACCGCGCCATGATATTGCTTGCGCTGGAACGCGAAGACGATGCGGAAGAGGATCTCGATTGGCTTCGAGAGCAAAATCTTCCCGCAGACGGAACACTCTTTTGAGCACAGCAATAGTGTTCGTGGCTTGACCGCCTGATTTGAGAAACGCGTCAAAGCATCTGCTGGCAATGAATGCGTAAAGCTCGCGTGACGATGCTAGCCCGATCAGGCAGTTCCCTGGCTCACCGTGTTGCAATGGTTATTGCTATGGTCCGTCCGTTGCATTCGATCGTTGTCAGCTGTTCCGCAAGCTATTGCGAATAGCGGTTTCCGTTCGCCGTTGTCGGGGTAGTCGGATAACTTGGCAAACCATAGGACCCAGGCTGGACATTGGTCCCCGGATAGCTGGGCACGGTGCTCGATGTCGATGATCCACTCTGCGTCGCCGGATATCCGCTCAGATTCGGCGTAGCCGATGTACTTGCAGCCGTCGGTGAGACTCCTCGCCGCATGGCAGGATGGGCGGCAGCGGGAATCGAGGTCGTTGGAGCGACCTGTTGCGTGGCCAAAGGGTTCGATTGGGCCGATGGTCGTCCGTAGGAAACGGTTGAGCCTGGGAATCCACTCGTTTGCGGAAACGAAGGTGGGCTTGCATGCTGAGTTCCCATTGATTGCCCGTAGCCGACCTGATTTTGGCTGGGCGCCATGCTCGCTTGAGGCAACGAAGTTGGCAGGTTGCTTGGTTGCGCAGCGGGGTAGCCGGAGCTTGGTTGGCCGAAACTTGGTTGACTCGTACCAGGTTGTGTAGTGGCTGGTGGAGCATAAGACTGCGGAGTCGCAGGTGTGCTGGCTGGCGCGTTGTATCCAGCTGCAGGTTGTTGATAAACAGCGTTGCCAGCTTGGGCGGGCTTTCCGAGCGCTTGAGCGGTCCGATAGATCTGCTCGGCTGTGTTGTACGCCGCCATAGCAG
>DNPC01000191.1:9312-12545 GCA_003501565.1 Planctomycetaceae bacterium
CCGCCATAGCAGACTTAGTTTTCGGATTATCGCGTAGCTGCGTTAGCAATTCTCGGGCTGGGGCGAGACTCGGATCCGCACGCAACGCAGCCTCTAAGTGTTGTTGGGCACCCGCTAAGTTGTTGTTCGTATAGTGGAGGTATGCAACGTTGTAATTCGCTACAGCTGGGTCGAAGATCTGTTGCAATTGAGCAACCGCTTCGTCACTGCGGCCAACCTTCACCAACATCCCAGCTAAGTTGTTGCGGTATCGAGGGTTGGCAGAATCAAGCTGGATCGCCTTCTGGATTTCAACCTGAGCTTCGGCTGTGTTGCCCTGCTTTTGCAGCTGAAGTGCCAACTCATTGTGAGTGGCTGCTGTGTTCGGGTTGAGATTGATCGCTTTCCGAAAGAACTCGATACTTCGTTCACTCTGATCTTGCCGAGCGTAAAGACGCGCAATGCTCAACACTGCTGCTTCATTATTCGGGTCACGTTCAAGCGCTTTGGTGTAGTTATCCAATGCCTTGGGGAAGTTGTTCTGAGCCTCGAAAAGCTGCCCATTTGCGACCCAGACCTCGGGCCCAAGATTCTCAGGCAAAGATGCCAAACTAGTCGCATCGGCGCCTTCGGATTCGGTGGTAAAGGTGGCCGTTACAGCATTCTTCGCTTTGCCCATGGCACTGCTGACTGCCGTTCCCATGGTCTTGAACTGTCCTGCGATTCCTTTGCTAGTGCTACTGATTGAGCTAGACAGACTGGCATCGGCGGTCGTGGTTGGAGCAGCAGGCTGTTTCGAAAACCACTCAGTAGGTGACTTCATCGAAGCACAACCCGGCAGGGTGCCTGCGGCAATCAACGCCGCCAGCACAACTTTTCGGCTGCACTTTGAGACATTACGATTCTGACTTTGGACGAACACTTTTGCCACTCCCAGGTAGTTGTGCGGTAATGCGGGCACCCAAATGGCATGCATTGACCGCAAGGGCATAATTTACCGTCGTCGGCTTGGCTCAAGCCACGCGCATAATGCTCGCATTACAAACGGTAGGACCCGCCTAATCGTAAACTTCGGATTCAGCGGCTTTGCCCCTTGAGGCAAAATGCCGTCATGTGGATAGCATTGGCATTTTCTGAGGAGGGCTATCGTGGCCTGAGCAATCCGCAGAGTGCTAGAATTTCCAGCGGAGTTCTACGCGACTTCCACGGATATCTCGCTCACCCTGAAGAAATCCGACCATCTGATCGGTGCGAATCAGCATAAAGTGGTTTAGCGGTTTTTGATAGCGAACTCCCAAACCAACTTGATCGCCCGCTGCGTTGCGAAACTGTGCCGAGCCGTGTGCGTTGACAATTGCTGCTTCTAACACCAACTGACTGGCAAAGTTTGCGCCGAGTATATTGACGCCTAGCGCAGCGCCAGAAGTGTTTACAGCTGTGTCATCGAGAGTTGGATAATTCGTAAGGTTGTCGCTGGCAAAGTTGATTCCGGTTTGAAAGAGGATTCCGCCCGCGACCAAGTCCCGTCCAAGGCTCTGCACACGGCCCTGACCGTAAAAGAAATTCAGGTACGGTACGAACGTATTGGGTTGTTGACTAATCAGAGAGTTCTCAATCAAGAGCAAATGTCCTTCGGCCGTGCGTTGTTCGTCAGGTAGACTCTGGTCAAAGTTGGCGATGAATCGGATTGCATTTGAGATACGCATAAAGTAGCGCCGCGTAAAACCGATGCCAAAATTGTGATACGATCGATGCTCACCTCGACTATCGTGCACGAAAGCATAATTGACTTCGATGTGTCCGTCGTAAGCGTCGATGAACCAACTTGTTCCAAACGCTTCGGCCGCATTGTTGTCACCGACAAACGCGGGCGAGTCGAGTTTATCAAGCGCGAAGAAAAACGTAGCATCGAAGTTCGACCATTTGAGCGGGTTGAAGTGCCGAGCTGGTAACGCAATTGCCCCCCCAACGACGTTGTCTGCTGCCCAGATTCCGTTCTGATAAAACAGTGGCAGTAGGCCGAACGAAAATGGCAGATCAAACTTGGCGTCGTGACCATTAAACCCGCCAGCGAGCGCGCCCAGGTCGCCTTCGAAGAACAGCGAGTCAAAGGTGAAATCAGTTTGGTTTATGAACTGCGTATTGTCTCCAAAGCGAACACCCAGATTGCGATTACCTGAGTTGAAAGGAGATACGAACGCGTGGATGCGCTCGGTCGCTGTAAGGCGCAAGTCCATATTTAAATTGAGCTGGTTGGCCCACAAAAACTCTTCGCCGCTGTCCAGCCGGTGAACTCCAACACCAGTTCGTATGTCTCCAAAACCGACGAAGTGCGGCATCATCGGGTTGTATTCGCCAAGCCAGGTTGGAGGCGGGGGATAAATCCCCGGTGTATAAAGTGGACGCCAGAGTTCGAAAAACGGCCGCTGGGTCGGAACCGGGTGCTTGCGTCGATAAACATTGACTTCACTGGCAGGAGGATTGGGGTTGGCAAGCAGAGGGGCCGGCGAAAACGTAGTCGGATCATACTCGGCCGGTCGTGCCCGGGAATCCATCAATGGCGCAACTTTATTGCCGCCGGCTGCGTAGATCTGAAGCTCCCCCGAATACTTGAGTTCTGCCTGCTGTTTCTCGCGTGCAGCCTTTTGCTCGGGCGTCTCTTGAGTTCGATATTGGCAAGCATGTGCTACGTTTGCGAACGTCCCGCCAGGCCGAGGTAGTTGCTCGCTTGAGGCTCCCAAGGTGTTTCGAGATATGAATGAATCTCCTTGCGTACCACGCCCCGAAACTCCGCTTGCCCCACTGAGAGGTGGCAGCGCATCAAAAGGACTGAAGGTTTGAGTTCCATCACCGGGAGAGGTCGTCTTAGATGAGTTTGATGCGAATTGGATGCCTGATTGCGCTTGCCCGAGAGGTTCCTTAGGCTGCGTCGTTGTCTCAGCTTCACGTGAGTTGGGAGGAATCGCCAGATCGGCCAGGCCAGAACGGTTACTGCCTTGATAGGCCTTTGTCTGACCGCCTGAGGATAACCGTCGCGTCTGCCACGTGGTTCGTTGCGTAGGGGGGAAGCCAATTGCGTTGCTGTGCACCTGCGCAGGCGGTGCTGGGAGTCCGCGCACGGATGCCGGTCCGCCGCGGGGGAGTCCGCGCGACAATATCGAAGGGTTTTCCACAGCGCCGACGTGTTGGTTGCTAGCTGTTCGGGGCTCCGGCGAACCTCGCATCGGTTGTAACGACGGTGGTGGAAGCTGGCG
>DNPC01000598.1 GCA_003501565.1 Planctomycetaceae bacterium
CTGCAGACCGTATCGGGGAAATTTGGGTGGCCAGCCCCAGTGTCGGCAGGGGTTACTGGGAACGGGAAGACGCAACTGAAGAGACGTTCGCCGCACACACCGCCGCTGGCGAAGGTCCGTACCTGCGAACCGGCGACCTGGGCTTTGTCCACGGCGGACAACTCTTCGTGGCTGGACGACTAAAGGACATGATCATTGTGAGGGGCGTAAACCGCTACCCGCAAGACATCGAACAAACTGTTGAATCATCCCACGAGATCATGCAAAGCGGGCTAGTAGCCGCCTTTGCCGACTCAGATGACACCCGTGAGCGATTGGTCATCGCGGCAGAAGTTCCACGACGAAAAGAAGAGACCGAGTGGAATGAGGTGATTCAGGCGATTCGGCGCGATGTCGCCAAGCAACACGACTTGCCACCGGATGCCGTTATTCTCGTTCGATTCGGCACTCTGCCGAGAACGTCCAGCGGCAAGATTCAGCGACACGCCTGTCGCCAAGATTTCCGCAGGGGCAGCTTCAAGACGGTTGCCCACTGGAAGGCCTGGGAGATCGATTTGCCGCAGAGCGAGCCGATGATTGCCGCAGCGAGCTTGGATGGCGATCACCTTACCGCAGGTGGCAAACCGAAATCCAGCACTGGCCAACCAGACCACGAGATCATCGACATCGTTATGGATGCGATCCGCGCCGTCGCTCAAGAACGAGCCAAACAACTCGATCTCGAAACGAACATCGTGCTGGATCTGGGGCTCGACAGCCTTGAACGCTTGCAGATTGCTCACTCACTCGAGCAGACCTTTGACGGGCGTTTCCCCGAACATGTGCTGCAAGAAATCGAAACCGTTCGCGAAGTTGCTGAGGCGATAGAAAAATACCTCGGCAAGATGCGAATCCGCCGGGAGATGGTGCCCACTGAGACAGGGCTAAAGCCTGCCGATAGTCGAAAGATCCAGGCTGAGGATTACGTATTTGAGCAGTTGCCGGAGTACCGCCGATTAAAACGGACGATGGCGCAGTTTGAAATGACTGGAGTTCCGAATCCCTATTTTTCGGTGCACGAAGGAACAGTCCGAGACACCACGCACATTGATGGACGCGAACTAGTAAGTTTCGCGTCGTATAACTATCTCGGCATGTCGGGTGACCCGGCCGTCTCGGCAGCCGTCAAGGATGCCGTTGATCTCTACGGGACTAGCGTCAGTGCCTCGCGACTGGTTAGCGGTGAAAAACCAATTCACCGTCGGCTCGAAGAGAGTATCGCTGCGTGGATCGGAACAGATGACAGCATCGTTATGGTTGGTGGACATGCGACCAATGAAACCACTATTGGACACTTGGTCGGTGCCGGTGACCTGATTCTTCACGACTCACTGTCGCATAACAGTATCGTACAGGGAGCAATCCTCTCCGGTGCACGCCGGCGTCCTTTCCCTCACAACGACTGGCAGGCACTCGACGGTATCCTCGAGGAAGTACGCGCTAGCTACCGGCGGATTCTGGTAGTGATCGAAGGCGTGTACAGCATGGACGGCGACTTCCCCAACCTGCCAAAGTTTGTTGAAGTCAAAAACCGGCACAATTGCTGGCTGATGGTCGATGAAGCGCATTCAATTGGTACGCTTGGAAAGACCGGCCGCGGAATCGCAGAACACTTCGGAGTCGACGCTAAGCAAGTTGATGTTTGGATGGGGACTCTCAGCAAATCCTTTGGTAGCTGCGGAGGTTATATTGCAGGCAGCCACGCCTTGGTCGAACTGTTGAAATACACAGCTCCAGGTTTTGTGTTTAGTGTCGGACTCTCGCCAAGCAACTGTGCCGCTGCGATCGCTTCGCTGTCAACGCTGGCGGCGCAGCCCGAACGAGTCGAGAGGCTCCATCAACTATCCGATCTGTTCCTTTCAGAAGCCAAGAAGCGTGGGCTGAAAACCGGCGACTCGGGCGGCACACCAGTCATCCCTGTCATTACCGGTAATTCCCTCCATGCACTTCTTCTATCGCGAGCAATGTACGAGGCTGGCTTCAATGTTCAGCCAATCTTGTATCCAGCGGTAGAGGAAAAAGCAGCTCGCCTGCGTTTCTTCATCACTTGCACCCATACAGAAGAGCAAATTCTGTCAGCGGTAAATACGGCGGCCGATGCGATGGAGGAGATCCACCCGCCCTATTTTGAAAACGCGTAGGAAGCCTGGACTGCCGACAGAATCGGGGCCAATATGGCGGCCCGATAAAGCTGTGAATCTTGCGAATTCACTCTCTGGGGTCGTTGTCGGAGCAAGACACGAGCCTTGCCCCTGGATAGATCCACGGGGTAAGCATTCTCGGGATTTGCGATCTCGGGGGTAACACTGGAAAGCTTACTCCAGCTCCGGGTGGCGCGGCGTTATAATGGTGAGTCGCTTCGCGGTCACTGGTTCGACGCGCGATGTTTGAATTCTCCATAAGCGTAAGCTGCCCAATGTCGACGGCCCATCACGATCACGCGACCGCAGCCAACCGGTTCACCGCCGACACCGAGCGTGCCCACTGGCATGACGGTGCTCTTTGGTTTGTGCGCCAGAAACGCGACAGAATGGCGCGCTCGCTGCCCGAGTGGGAGACGCTGAGACAGACGGCCGAACAGATCAAAGCTCACTCGCTCGCGAATCTCCCTGAGTATCTTGAGCAATTCGAAGCCAACGCTGAACGTCTGGGAGCAGTCGTACATTGGGCCAGCGATGCCGACGAACACAACGCGATCATTAAGGACATTCTTGCATCCAACAACGTCCAGCGAGTGGTCAAGAGCAAATCGATGCTCACCGAGGAATGCCACCTCAATCCGGCCCTGGAAGCCGATGGGATCGAAGTCGTCGATACGGACCTTGGCGAATGGATCGTGCAGCTAAGACGCGAGCCCCCCAGTCACATCGTCTTGCCTGCAATCCACATCAAGAAGGAAGAGGTCGGCGAGACCTTTCACGAACATATCGGCACTCCGAAGGGCGAAGCGGATCCGACCCGACTGACACGCTCGGCTCGGTTAGAACTTCGCAAACGATTCCTTGGTGCCCAGGCAGGAATTACAGGCGTCAACTTTGCAATCGCGGAAACCGGTGGTCTAGTTGTCTGCACCAACGAAGGCAATGCAGACCTCGGTGTGTCGTTGCCGCCTCTGCACATCGCCTGCATGGGGATGGAGAAGCTAATACCGCGGCTGGTTGACCTATCCATCTTTACGCGACTGCTTGCTCGCAGCGCGACAGGCCAGCCAATTACTACGTACACATCGCACTTCCACGGACCTCGGGCAGGCGGACAGCTTCACATCGTTATCGTCGACAATGGGCGAAGTGATTTGAGGGCGAAGTCCACCTATCGCCCGGCGCTTCAATGTATTCGCTGCGGCGCTTGCATGAATACGTGTCCGGTCTACCGCCGCAGTGGTGGCCACAGCTACCAAAACACCGTTCCTGGACCGATCGGAAGTGTCTTGGCTCCGGCGACTCGTCCCGAAGAAAACCACTCCCTTCCCTACGCTTGTACGCTGTGCGGTTCTTGCACGGATGTTTGCCCAGTAAAAATACCGCTCCACCATCAGCTGCTTGCGTTGCGCGGAGAGCTGGCGGAAGAAAAGAGAATCCCATGGACTAAACGAATGTCCATGAAAGTCGCGCGCGTGTTGCTTGGCAATACGACGATCTACAACACTGCCGGCTGGTTCGGCCGAACGGCGTTGCGCGTGCTGCCCAAGTGGCTGACCCACAACCCCCTCAATACTTGGGCTCGCGGCCGCGATCTTCCTCAAGCGCCCAAACAGAGCTTCCGAGCGTGGTATAAAGACCGCAAGCGTTCATAGTCCGTGTGTTCGTAGGGAACGCTGGGCCCGTCGCGGAACAACGGAATCAGGCGACTTCCCCCAAGCGAGTGCATGCCCGCGCACACTCTCCCACTACCAGCCGGGTAGCTCAACCAACACGTCACTCTTCTGCGAGGAGCTCTCCACGATGCCTTCGATTCCTATCGATCGCCGCCTAGCCATCTGTTGCGGGGCCGCATCGCTTGCGAACGTACGCCTGACCAGCCCTTGTTTTGCGGCAGAGCCGCTCGAGCCG
>DNPC01000882.1 GCA_003501565.1 Planctomycetaceae bacterium
CTGCGAAACGTCCGACGTTCATCTTCCCAACGATGATCTCCGCCAGAGCCGCGTATGCCTCAATGTGACTCAGATCTACTGTCAAGTTGTAGGACGTATTGGTGAACCCATCGGCCCGCACATCGTCGGGGAGTAGGTCTTGAGCCTCGGCACGGATATCAACGCCTACAACTTGACGAACTGTTGTGACATATTCCTCTTTCGTCAGCCGAGCCAACCACCGCTGCGTATCACCGCCTCCATGTGAGTAAATGGCAGGATCAATTCTCTTCAGCGTGAACTCTGCTCCTTCATCAATCCACTTTTCTAGTTCTGAAATTTCTTCGTCAGACAGCGCTGGACGGCCTGCCGGCATTTCGCCGTTGCGTACCAATTGCATTAACGAACTCGCCGCGGCGTCGCCTGCAACGATCACACCGCCACCGTCGCCACCCGTTGTCATCGCTAACTGTGTTGACAAATCAAGCCCACCATCACGCGTCGCGGTATCATGGCATTCAAGACATCTGTCTGCTAACAGAGGCGCGATGGTAGTTTCGAAATGCGATCGCGATTGTGTCGACCTGGCAAGGGTTCGTCCGCCAGGCCCAGCGCGAAAGCGGGCAATCACCTGCGACGAAGTAAGCGCTGTATCAAGAATCTGGACTGCTCGCAGCTGCCCGCGCCAAGCTCGGCCGCCACCGAATTCGTCACCCAGCCGCAAACCGTAGTTCGTCGGCCAATCCGCAGTCGCACCGGAACGCTTCCCGCTGGCAACTTGTTTTCCGTCTACGTAAATCTGTTCCTCGCCGCTGTTGCGGCGGGAGTAAATGACGTGCAGCCATTTATCCGGTTTGATGACTTTGCTAGTCACCAGAGGCGACAGTCCGTTGGCACCTGTTTTTGACGTGCGGAAACGTACATGCAATCGTTCGCCTTCTTGCCCAAGCGTTATGTTGCGCTGCGAAGAATTGCCGGAGATCGTCACGATCCGTGCCGGTCCCTTCTGCTTTAGCTGCGACGTCTTCAGCCAGACTTCTAGTGTTAGGCCACGTCCGTTTTTCAGACGACGAATTATCGGCTCGGGGTCGACAACATCGGCGTGTCCTCCCGCGAGGACCAGCGACACTCCCTCTTGTTTGGCTTTGCCCTCGAGTTTGAGGCCGGTTTTTTCTGGGTCTGATGAGGCAGCGACGAAGTCGAGATTTACGACTGCCCGTTCAGCATCTTCCAGATCCTCTTGGCCGGGCGCTCGGCGACCGTTGAATGCCAGGGAAGCGCAAATTGTCAAAGACAGGCACAGTGCCCAAGGCTTACGTCGACTACTCAATGCAAAGTCCCCCCGAGACGCGCAGTGCTGGACGAACTACCGCACTGCAAGAAGGACTATTTTAGCCTAAACGCCGGTCTAGTATGGGATGCAACGCCATTGGGGAGAGGACCAGCTCACTCGTCTTCCTCGTCAAGGACGCTGGTGGCTTCGACGACTCTGGCGATTTCTTCGGCGTTCATACCGCGATCAACCAACATCTGCTTAAGTTCGACTTCGTTGCGATGCTTTACGATTGCTTTCACGCCATGCACAATTGTCGAAATGATTAGCCACGTAAAGAGGGCTAGAGCGCCAACGATCGGGATCAGCAAAGGCGAAATCATCAAGTTGTGTCTCCCCCGATTGGCAGTGAAATAAACATCCATCCTGCGAACAGGACCATGGTAAACAGATCCGTACTGACTATTTCGAACCCGACTGTTAATTCGAACCCGACTGGGGATTCTTGGGAAACTCCGGGTGAGAAAAGCGAAAACCTGACGGCAGTCAAGCCGCTCAAGATTGGCCCGCTCGAAATCGATCCCCCCATCTTGCAGGCCCCGATGGCTGGATTCACCAATTTTGCCTATCGCCAAGTCGTTCGAGAATTTGGGGGAGTCGGACTTCAAGCTACGGAGATGGTCAATGCTCGCGGCTTCGTTTGGCTCGACGAACACGAAGCGGAACATCCAGATCGACTGTGGGGCGTTCGCGACGAAGACCGTCCGCTGGCGGTTCAGATTTGGGACAATGATCCGGAAACGATGGCCAAGGTTGGACGGCGGCTAGTCGAAGAATATCAAGTCAGCGTCGTGGATATCAACTTTGGCTGCCCTGTCAAACAAGTAACGCAGCGTGCCCACAGCGGTTCTTATCTACTGAAAGAACCCGAGCGAATGCATGCCATCATCAAGGGCCTGGTGGCTGCTTGCAGTCCTACGCCGGTCACGGCCAAAATCCGGCTTGGCTGCACGCGCAAGAACGCCAATGCCTGCGAGATTGCACACGTTGTTGAAGACGCCGGTGCTGCCGCGTTGACCGTCCACGGACGCACCGCTGAAGATTATTTCAAGGGCAATGCCGATTGGGACAAGATCGCTGAAATCAAACATCACTTGAACAACATTCCGCTGATTGGCAACGGTGACCTGGACAGCGCCGCCAAGGTGGTTCATGCGTTCGCAAACTATGGTGTTGACGGGGTGATGATCGCAAGGGCAGCTCTGGGCCGGCCGTGGTTGTTTGCACAAGCCGCTGCCGCAATTCGTGGATTACCGGTTCCGCCCGAACCCACATTGGCCGAGCAGAAAACGTGCATGCTCCGTCATTACGATCTAGTCGTTGAGCGTTTTGGTGTTCAGAAAGGCACGCAGCTGATGCGCAAATTCGCCTGCTGCTACGCCCAAGGCCGCCCGGGTGCGCGAATGTTCAGAACCAAAGTTGCCAAGGTAGAGTCGCCGCAAGAATTCTACGATGTCGTAGAAGAAACGTTCCCGAAAGATGATCCGGAGTAGGGCACAAACCTAACTGTTCGGACGCTGGCGACCGTGCCGAAACCCCTAGATCCGAACTACACGATTCACTTCGTCAACCCTGTACGTGAAGAAAATTCGACGAATCGCTCTCGGGTGCCAGCGGGCAACGTTGCGGAAACAGCTTCAACGTCGCAACCATGCGAAGCGCCTTCTCCAGCCACCTGGCAGCACTCTGTTGAGCCTCACGTTCAACCGCTATATATCCGACCGACATACTCATCGAGTGCAGCAATGGCGGATTGAGAACTGACTATTTTGTAGGTCACTGGCCAAGGTCAAGATCATACTTGGATGCGATCTTGTGAATCGCCTGCTCGAAATCGTGGCCCCCAGTGCTATCGATTTCTCGCTCGCTACGCTGAAACATTTCAACGCTCCGAGCGATTTCATCCTCGGTGGGCGCCTCGAGCATCAATGCTTGTACGTAGCTCTCATTATCTGCAAAGCGCTGAATGAGCTGAGAAATTGCGGCAGGATCAGATGTCCCCAACAACATAGAAAGTGTGTTCGTCGTTTCTTCCGGCAAATCAATACTCATCCTTCGGTCCTCCCACCATCGATGGTAGCACGAGAAGATACTTAATGCGAATCGCTGCACGACGATGAAACGTCGATCTTGAGCTCTCCTACAGAGGTGAGGGTGGGTTTGCTGAAGGGCGTCCAGCCTAGCCGTGATCGTGGCTTCCGGCTGCCATAGAAAGGGGATGCGGG
>DNPC01000152.1 GCA_003501565.1 Planctomycetaceae bacterium
CATCTTGTATCTCAGCGGGTTTCGCAATCGCTTCTTTGTGTTTCTAACTTGGGCGTGGTCATACCTTACGTTTGCACGCGGTGCCCGCCTTATCGTGCCACGTCGATGGCGCAACGCAGATTGACAGCGCAGTGGCATTCGGATTCCACAAAGGCCCGAAGTGGCTCGGCGGTGTGCTACCGCACCCCGACTGGCCATACTCCGCTGGAAGCTCTCGTTCGGTAACTTTACGCCAACAATGGTGCCTGTTACTCTGCGAGCCTCTGGTCATTTCAGTGGTGCGGCGCTAGCTAGCGTCGCTGCAAATGTCCGGCGACAGGAACGCGGACTTGGTATAACCCGGTTCGGGCGGTGATGAAGAGCGTTTTGAGATCTTCGCCGCCGAAACCGCAGTTAGCTGGGTGCTCAGGGCAACGAATGATACCGAGCAGCTTTCCGTCGGGGCTGACCACTTGTACGCCCAACGCTGTAGTGATGTACAGGTTGCCTTGGCTGTCGATTGCTAGACCGTCTCCTCCTGTATCCCTTTTGCCTTCGGGTTGCTTCAGTTCGAACAGAACGTGACCATCCCCGATTTGGCCCGGTGACTGAACTGGGTAGGCCATCATCTTCGATGACATGGATGGAATCACATACAACGTCTTCTCATCTGGCGATAAGGCGATGCCGTTCGGTGCCGTCAGATCATCCCCCAGCCGAGTTAGTTTGCCATCGGCTGAAAGGTAGTAGAAGGCTTCTTTACCCTGCGGCCATGGCTCCGGTGCACGGTAGCGAGGATCCGTGAAATAGATGCCGCCCTGCCTATCAATCACCAGATCGTTGCATGCGTTGTAACGGGTGTCTTCAAAGCTGTCGGTCAGTACCTTAGTCTTTTTTGTCTTCAGGTCGATTGCGACCAAACGACCATCCATCTGGCACGCCAACAGCCTGCCTTTGCCGCCATACATCAAACCATTTGCGTGCAACGATGGTTCCAAGAAAGTCTTGATTTGGCCTCCAGGACCGAGTCGCATAATCTTTTCGGCAGGAATATCGGTGAAGTAAAGCGAACCATCCGGAGTCCAGGCCGGTCCTTCGGTGAACTGAAATTCGCCCTGTATCAGTTCAACTGGCCCCGTTGGGCCAAGCCCCTCGAGCGTGACTGGTGGCGAAGTGCGCTCAGCTTTCACAGCTGACTGACTGCGAACTGGCGTTGAGACACTAACCCAGGCAAGGGCAGAGAAACAGGTGAACGCAATTAGGCTCCTGCGTTGGCCATAGGCGAGCCCATTTGGGACGGGTTTGAGGTGAATAACGTGCATTGAAAATGCTCCTGAGTTGGCGCGGGAAGTCGGATCTGCGGAGGTCTGGCCGAAATTGGGCGTTCAGTTTACCGTATTGGCTGCTCACAACTCACCCTCCCCTTTGGGCCGATGCTGCGAGCCAAAGTGAGCAAACTCGGCGAGAGAGTCGTTTCGCTGGGAGTTTTTACAGCGCATGCGGTGGGTAAATCCCATCGGTTAAGCAGTTTGGTGTGTTTCGCTCACCCTACGAATCCGCCTCCGATTCCAACACAAGTTGACTTTGACGATGCCGCGTTACAACCCTGCTGAAATTGAACCGAAATGGCAAGCGTATTGGGCGGAAAACCGCACGTTCGCAACACCCGACATGCCAGTAGGCGAGAAACTCTATGTGCTCGACATGTTTCCGTATCCGAGCGGAGCAGGGTTGCACGTTGGGCACCCCGAGGGCTACACCGCCACGGACATCGTTTGCCGTTACGCGCGGATGCGGGGCAAAACTGTTTTGCATCCGATGGGATTTGATGCCTTTGGATTGCCAGCCGAAGAACATGCGATCAAGACCAACACGCCACCTCGAGTGTCGACGGAGAAGAACATTGCCGAGTTTACGCGGCAGTTGAAGATGCTGGGGTTCAGCTACGATTGGGATCGAGCGATAGCCACCACAGATGTCGAGTATTTCCGGTGGACCCAGTGGATCTTCTTGGTGTTGTTTGATACCTGGTTCGATGCCGAAATGCAAAAGGGGCGTCCTATCAGCGAGTTGCCAATTCCGGCAAGTGTTTCTGCTGATGGCGAAGATGCGGTTGCCAAATACAAAGACCGCCACCGCTTGGCATATCAAGATGATGCACTTGTAAATTGGTGCCCGAAACTCGGTACGGTACTTGCCAACGAAGAAGTGATCGATGGACGCAGCGAGCGCGGCAATCACCCCGTGCAGCGGATACCACTGCGCCAGTGGATGTTGCGCATCACCTCATACGCAGAGCGATTGATCGACGATCTGGATGGTCTCGATTGGTCGCCGGGCATCAAGAAGCTTCAAAGCGAGTGGATCGGTCGCAGTACTGGTGCGGAAGTTGATTTTGCACTGGTCGACGAAGAGAAAGCTGAAGGATGGCTTGCAGCCCGCGGAGATTCCGGTTTCCCGGAGGAGCCTGCCGACGATTGTTTGCGAGTCTACACAACACGGCCTGATACGCTTTTCGGTGCCACTTATATGGTAATCGCACCGGAGCATCGTTTAGTAGAGCGATTGACCACCGAAGCGCAGCGCGGGGCTGTTGAGGCCTATCGTGATGCAGCGTCATTCAAAAGCGATCGTGAACGAACCGAAGACGCCAAAAAGAAGACCGGTGTTTTCACGGGTTCGTTCGCCATCAATCCTGTCAATCAAAAGCCTATTCCGATCTGGGTTGCCGACTATGTCCTGGCTAGTTACGGAACCGGTGCCATCATGGCGGTTCCGGCGCATGATGAGCGAGACTTTGAGTTTGCGGTAACATTCGATTTGCCGGTCATCCCGGTCGTAGACCCTGCCGGCCACAAGGGCGTTGACACCGATGCGGTAATGGCAGGAAAGGCGTGCTTTGCAGGAGTTGGCCAGGCGATAAATTCCGGCGAATTCAACGGAATGCCAACTGATGAACTCAAGGCAAAGATCACTGCCTCCCTTGCCAAGCGGGGCGTTGCGGGCGAAGCGGTAAATTACAAACTGAGGGATTGGTTGTTTAGCCGCCAGAGGTTCTGGGGAGAGCCATTTCCAATCCTGCACGAGGTCGATGCCAACGGAAATCTGACTGGGCAAATGCGGGCCGTCGATATCGCAGAATTGCCGGTCGACCTTCCACAATTGGAAGACTACAAACCTCACGGCAAACCGGAACCTCCTCTCGGTAAATCGCCTGATGAATGGTTGTATGTAGAAGTTGATGGCAAGCGGTATCGCCGCGAAACCAACACGATGCCTCAGTGGGCCGGATCGTGCTGGTACTATTTGCGATTTATAGATCCGAAGAATGGTGATGCGTTCTGCGACCCGGCCAAGGAAAAGGCCTGGATGCCAATCGACTTGTATGTCGGTGGAGCCGAACATGCAGTTTTGCATTTGTTGTACGCCCGGTTTTGGCACAAAGTGTTGTACGATCGAGGTTATGTTTCAACTAAAGAGCCGTTCCAGAAACTAGTCAACCAAGGCATGATCCTGGGCGAAGTCGAATACACGGGCTTCAAGTCGGGTGACAGATGGGTAACCGCCTCGGACATTGGACAAGACGCTGACGGTAATACGATTCAGAAGTCCACCGGAGAGCCTGTTGCGAGCATCGTTCTGCAGGATGCCGACGTCGTCAAGAAAGGCAACGGCTTTGTATTGGTGGCCGATGAAGGCATTCGGGTCGACAGCCGAGCCCACAAGATGTCCAAGAGTCGCGGGAATGTTGTCAATCCAGACGAAATCGTCAGCGAGTATGGTGCCGATTCTCTCCGGCTCTACGAAATGTTTATGGGGCCTTTGGAGGCGACCAAACCTTGGAGCATGTCCGGCGTTAGCGGTGTGCGAAACTTTCTAGATCGTGTGTGGCGCCTCATCATTGAATATCAACAGGATGATATTGCCTTGGTCGCGTCAATCCAAGACGTCGAACCGACTGCAGAGCAGAACAAGGTTCTGCATGCAACAATTGCAGCGGTTACGAAAGACCTAGATACGATGAGCTATAACACGGCAATTGCTCGACTGATGGAATTCGTGAATTTCTTCAACAAGCAAAAGACTCGCCCCAAATCAGCTATTGAGACGTTCGTGTTATTGCTGTCGCCGTTTGCACCGCACTTAGCAGAAGAATTGTGGGAGTTGCTTGGCAATCGTCAGTCACTCGCTTACGAGTCGTGGCCGGTGGCAGACGAATCGTTGACGAAGAGCGATGAAATCGAGATACCGTTGCAGATCAATGGCAAAGTCCGAGCCAAGATTACGGTCCCGGCCGAAAGCAGCAAAGACGACCTATTGACGCTTGCTCTGGCCGACCCGCGGATGCAGGAGCTAACCGCCAACAAACAAGTCGTCAAGCAAATTGTTGTGCCAGGGCGGCTGGTGAATTTGGTGGTCAAGTAGTCGATGAGCGAACAAGACGCGGGGGCGACTGCAGTAAAAACGTTGGTGCTGTTATGCACTTACAACGAAGCTGGCAACATCGAAGCAATGTTCGAGCGGATATTTGAACATTTGCCACAGACCGATGTCTTGGTCGTTGATGATAATTCGCCAGATGGAACGGCGGACCTTGTTAAGAAGGCGGCCAAGCAGAAATCAGCGATTCACCTGGTCTTACGGGCGGGCAAAGAGGGACTAGGTACGGCGACGCGCGCGGGTTTGGCTTGGGGCGTTCAGCACGGATATGATTACATAATCAACCTTGATGCCGACCAGAGCCATGATCCCGCAAAGCTACCCGACTTCCTCGTGGCCTCTCGGGCGGGGGCCGATGTTGTTGTCGGTTCGCGTTATGCACCGGGCGGCGGACGGAAAGGGTTAGCTTGGCACCGCAAGCTGATCAGTCGAGCCCTCAATGGATACGCCCGTCGAGTGCTGGGGATGCCCATTCGCGATTGTAGCGGTTCCTATCGATGCTATTCCCGTGAAGCACTTGAGCGAATTGAGTTGAGCAATTTAACCTGTCCAGGCTATGGCTTCCTGGAAGAGATTTTGGTCGCACTGGCTGATGCCGGTTGTTCTTTTGCGGAAGTCCCGATTCAATTTCATGATCGCGGCGCTGGCCAGAGTAAGCTCTCCGCCAGCGATGCCTGGGGAGCGATCAAGATCATTCACAAACTAGCGTTCCGCCGCCGTGGTTGAGCTATGGCACACCAGTCAAGTTCAGTCCCGCGACCAAGAAACTAGTACTGGTGGAAACGTTGTGAGACGAAGTGCAGGACCTCAGGAAGAGACTGCCGCCAATAGGTCCAATTGTGAGCACCGTCTCGGACACGATACTCGTGAGGAATCCCCGCTTTCTTCATAGCGACATGCACTAGCGAGTTGCCTTCGTAGAGAAAGTCATCATCTCCGCAGTCGATATACCAGTCCACAGATGCGACAGATTTGGGATCGAGCGATTTGATCAGCTCCGTAGCACTGTGCCGCTCGAAATACTCTTGAAGCACATCATCGCTGACGTTGACGGCGGGGATTTCTGCGCGGGCCCGCGTGTAACGTTTTGTGTCTTCTAGTTTGATCGGCCCAGTACTGGCACTTAGCGGGCAAGCGGCAGCGAACAAGTCCGGTCGGTGCAGGGCGTACATGAACGTGCCGCCTCCCCCCATGGAAAGCCCAGCAATCGCACGGTATCGCTTCTTTTGCCGAATACGAAATTCCTGTTCGACATGGGGCATTAATTCATCGAAAAAGAAATCTTCGTAGCGCCAATCACCACGAATGTCGTTGAAGTAGCCACGACGGCCAGTATCGCCGTCTGGCATGACGATAACCATCGGCGTCGAATGGCCCTCACGAATCGCTCTGTCCGCGATGTGCAGCACTTCTCCAAACTGAACCCAACCCGACTGATCATCTCCAGAGCCATGCAGGAGATACAACACCGGGTAACTTCGTTGACTATGGTCATAATCGGGCGGCAGATAAACGGCGTACTTGCGCGTCATCCCAAGTATCTCGCTTTTCATCTCGCAGTCGTCCATAACGCGGCCAGTCTGCGCAGCGGAATTCTGACCAAGAAGACAAAGCACTGCAGCAAGGGATGCGCCCGTCACGAGACCTTTTAACATGTATTCACTCCGGTTGGAAGTTTGTGTCATTCGGCACGCAAGTATACCTTGATTGAATCCGCGGAAACCCGGATCACGTGCCAATAGATCGGTGGAACAGCGGAATCTCTCGTACCGTTGGAATCGCAGCGATATGCTCGTGGCCCACCTGCTACGCTGCCGTTTGTTCGCTCGTTTCCGATGCTGCTACTGGTACACAAATGTTGAAAACCTGGAAACCAAACTGCATCTTATTCCGCAGGATTCTCGGGCCTACAGTTGCAATTGACACATGCTACCGCTGTATAATGTTCATATGACTGCTGCTCGTCCTTCACCGAAACGACTAGAACGCCGGGAAATACCACAGCTTCCCAGCCTGGGACTAGGTCTGCGCAGTATTCCGGCTTGGATGATCTCGCTTGTCTTTCACGTCGCACTTGTCGTGATTCTCGGCCTGCTATGGACGGCTCAGCCATCAGGAACAGGCGGCGAAGCGGACCGGCCGGCCGGCATTGCTGTCGTCTATGAATCGCAGGGCGAGGAGTCCTACGCTTTGGTCGATTCCAGCGACAACGTCGAAGGCGCAACGGAAACCGCAGCTGTCGCGGACGCAATTGCGGATAGTTTGAGTGAGAGTGATGCGCTGATTGATGCGGCCAATGAAGCCATCGCTAGTATGCTGCCGGGAAGCGTTGAGGCGGGCGGCGAAAGCGAAGCGGCATCTGGCGGCATCGGTTTGTCTGGTGGCGGCGAAGGGCTAACCGGCTCAGCGGACGTTCCCAAAGTAAAGACAAGCGTGTTTGGAATCGAAGGTGAGGGTTCCAGCTTTGTTTACGTTTTTGACCGTTCTGCAAGTATGAACGGTTACAGCGGCGCTCCGCTGGCGAAAGCAAAACGTGAGCTGTCTACCAGCCTTAAGTCATTGGGGCCAGCGCACCAATTCCAAGTTATTTTCTACAACGATTACGTCCGGATCTTTGGCGTCGACTCAGCTGGAGTTGCCCAGATTCACCGGGGCGAGGAACGCACGAAAGAAGAGGCCCTGCGTTTTGTCCGCGAAACCATCGCAGATGGTGGTACGGCGCACATTCCCGCCCTTCGCCGCGGACTCGGACTGAGCCCAGATGTGCTCTTCTTCTTGACAGATGCCGATCGCCCCGTCCCCAACCAGAGGGAACTCGATTTGCTTCTCGACGCTGCAAGCCGAGCAGGTACAACTCTTCACTGCATCCAGTTCGGATCAGGGGTGATTCAAGGTGAAGGTGGCTGGATCGCTCATCTGGCTCGTTCGACCGGCGGTAACTTCCGTTACATCAATGTGGCTGAGTTTTAGTCAGTTTTCAGGCATTTCTGGATTTCACGCGCTCTTCACTGCGCTTTTGAGTGCGTTCACTGCGCTTTCACCGCGCTCACTGCGCGATTGAACGCGCGAGGTGAAAGGCACCGGATAGAGCCCTCCGCCGGAGTCTAAAGTCGAGGGCTGTCGGAGGGTAAATCCCGCAATTCACTTACCCCTTACTGAGGTTATCCATAGTAATTCCAGGGGGGGGCATGAGAGGGGGTGCCGCTACAACCGTCACGATGAACTTTTGCGGCAATCTACCGGCGCGTGTTCGGTTTCCTGCAAACGGTTTCTATCCACGAAAGTGCCAGAGTGGACGATCTTTAGCTCTGGTTGCCAACCACACTCCCCGCATGATGCGCCCCGTCATTTAGTGAACACCATGATTAACCACTTGCCTGCCACACACCATCAGAATCATGCCGTTGATACGGTGTATCTGGTCGACGATCGTCCCACGGACATGTTGATGATTCGTCGCTTGTGCGAAAGCGTCAGTTTAGAAGCAAAAGTATTTTCGTCACCCAACACATTTCTTGAACAAACGCCTCGGAATGCGACCGGATGTCTGATAGTCGATCTGTTGATGCCGGAGATGAGCGGCCTTGAGCTCTATCGACAGCTGAAACGGCGCAAGACCGAACTAACCACTATAATCATCACCGGATTTGCCGATGCGACCAGTTGTCGTAGCGGGTTCCAAGCGGGGGTCTTTGACTTTATT
Source organism: Planctomycetaceae bacterium (assembly GCA_003501565.1). Taxonomy (GTDB): domain Bacteria; phylum Planctomycetota; class Planctomycetia; order Pirellulales; family Pirellulaceae; genus Aureliella. Next base: position 8,123 of record DNPC01000152.1, read on the forward strand.
GAAAAAGACTTCAGTCCCGAAGAACTTCTGTCGGTTATACGTTCGGCGCTTGAACACAACCGAACTGCGGTCCGAGATCGTCGAATCCGCGATTCTCAGTGGAGGCGGATCGAAGATCTGACTGCTCGAGAAATGGACGTCGCTCGACTTCTAAGCGAAGGGAACGTGCTCAAGGAGATTGGCGCGAAGTTGAGCATTAGTGTTCAAACGGCCTCAAAGCACCGCAGCAGTATTTTCGACAAGCTGCAGGTAAACAATGAAGTTGAGCTGCACCAGGCCTACGCACACTGCATGAGTCTACTTGAAGAAGCGATGTAGGCGGGCGAGAGTCGACTCCGCGCAGAACAACCGGCTTTCAAGCAGAGCATCGGCTACGAATGGTAGTCGAAAGCTGCTCTAGGCGACGTCCTGTGCTTGGCACATTTCGGCAAGCTTTTCATTGCCGAGTCGATCACAGAAATCTCCGAAAGTCTCGCTTCCATCACGATGATGCTTAAAGGCCGTGAATACTGGTACGAGCGTTGCGGTGAGATCGTCAAAGTGAACGACATCTTGGTAGATTTGCCCAAGCCGCGTGCCGAGCAATTGACCACCGAGGAACACCGTGTACTTGTCCTTCGTTTTACCAACTAGCCCGATATCAGCGTTGTAGGGCCGCGCACATCCGTTGGGGCAACCCGTCATACGTACAGTAAACGCTTCCTTTTCCAGCCCCAGCTTCGCAAGCTCGACTTCTAGTTGATCCATGAGCTTTGGCAGAACACGTTCACTTTCGGTGACTGCCAGGGAGCACGTCGGCAGCGCGACACAGGCCATGGACCATCTACGAACCGTAGAGATTTCTTCGCTCAGCGGCAGATTGTTGCGTTTGATGATCGCCTTTAGTTTTTCCTGATCATCTTCGGCTAAATCGGTAAAGAGGATGCTCTGGTGGGCCGTCAATCGAATGCCGGGTTGTAGTTCAGCACAGATTTCGCGGATGGCGGTTTTCCAGCGGCGATCTTCGCTATCGTACAACCGACCGTTTTCAACGTTCCAACCGTAGAAGTACTTTCCATCGCCTTGTGGGAACCAGCCCATGTGATCATCGAATCCATGAACCTCATCCTCGGCACAGTCTGGCAACTTCTGGCCGAAGTATTCTTCGACTTTTTCCCGAAACCACTCGATACCCTTGTCGGCGATCAAGTATTTCATCCGAGCCGTCTTTCGATCGGCGCGATTCCCGAAGTCACGTTGTACTTTGACAACGGCTT
>DNPC01000693.1 GCA_003501565.1 Planctomycetaceae bacterium
AGAAGGTGCCAGCGACTTCGTCTAGGCGATACGGTAACTTTGGATGTTGCACCGTTCCGGAGGTTAGCTGGCCACCGGCACGAAACCAGGGAAGTTCCTGGGCATTTGCTGCCCCCGCCTCAATACGACCGTCCACGACACACTGCAAACCGGACAATTGTTCGAGCTGGCCGCTGATCGGGTCGGGTAGTCGCCCGAAAATGTCGGGGCGAAGCCTCAGATTGTCGTAGCTACCACGAAGCTCCCAACCGCGCGACTGGCAAAGCAGCCGCCCATCCAATCGCAACTCGTCCAGAATTCCTTCGCTTTGCGCGCCAAGACTAACTGAATACTGCCAACTGTCCTGATTGAATGAACTGATCGCCTCGGCGTTAAGATCGTGAATCCGAATCGGTTTGAGCTTCCGTCCCTCCGGCGTTTGATCACTGGGAGACGCCTTCCAGATTTCCACACTCGCACGGTTCACCAGAATGTCAGGCGGATGGGTATCGGGGTTTGAATGTGGGCGCATGGCATCTACCGACCATCGCCCTTTTGATTTTGGCCATATCCGGAATACTGCACCGAACAGACGCACTTGTTTAACGGCCAGGGAATCCTGCGCCCAATTGGAAATGTCGAGGTCCCCCTTAAGGACGACCCGTTGGGCAGTGAAGACGACTTTCCCAGAACGCCCCGGTTCACGCAGAACGATATCAGACAGTTCGATTTCGTCCGCGTCCCGTTTGGTAACACTTCCGATTGAAATTCTTGACTCTGGAAAGAGCGTTGCGGCCCGCTTAGCGACAGCGTTTCTTAAACCTGAGTTGTACTTCTTTAAAAAGACCTGGTAGCACAAGACTGTGGCCAGCACTGCCAAGAAAACGATCAGCAGCGTTGCAGGGGAGTTGTCCGTCTTCTTGGACGACTCGACTCCTATGTTGAGCCGACCGGGTTGAGCTGCCTTACCGCGCACAAGAGAATGAGTTTCGCGTTGTTTGCTCACTGCCGCTCGCACGCCGCGCGCACCGCCACCTTCCATCGCAGACACCATCGGCGATGCAGGTGATTCTATGGCAACTTCTCTGGCTGCGTGCACTTTCGCATCACTTCCCTGTGATGGACCGCCGTGGATTCGGCAACAAATGTTCGGCTGGTTCTACTGGCTGTTTGCTTTTGGGCTGCTTGGTTCTTTGGCGTGCAAAGGCTTGAGCATTGTCGCGGAGTAGAGGCGTTGCGAGCACATTGCAAGACTCAACGCTGGCTCCGAAGTACCTCGTAAACTTTTCCGACGGCAAAGCCTGCGACCGCGGTGAGCACAAAAACGGCCGGTTCGCGATACCTAATGGAACCGACGAATATCATGTGAAGCAGGGTAAAGTAAAGAGAGGGTAGCCAAAGTGCGCAAAACACCCAGCGCTCGGGCAAATCTCGCCCCACCAATTTGGCTAGACGCACGCGAAAAACGGTGCCTGCCAATGCAAGCAAAACGACCGAGAAGCAGGAAACGGTAATCGCTAGACGAACGATCAACGACCCATTTTCGCCACCATCGGGCCACAGACTCCAAGTGCGCAAGAACTTCTTACCAGCTAGTTTGATGACTTCAGCCGGGTTTGCTTGAGCCCAGTCAAGTGCCAGCCGCTGAGCACGACGGTTGATTCGCCACTCGAGCGTTCCATCGAGCATATCATTGCGAATCGCCGCATCGGAGCTGGTGAAAGAATTGCTGGCTGCCGAATCGTCTGTCGACTGGCTATTCGCTGTACCTGCCCCCAAATCAGCCAGCACGGCTTGATCGGCCGCAACTTGTTGTTTGGCAATTGCCTGCATAAACGCCATGCCTTCATCACTGGCACCCGTCGCTCCCTCGTGCAAACCATCGTACAAGCTTGGTCCGACCTGCAAGGTCGTCAGGACAAACTTGCCCGTCACACTTGCATTGCGAATCCACCACGGCAGCATCGTCACCGCAACGGCCAATAGCATCGCAAACAGCACCTGCAGATGCTGCTTGCGCTGCTTACTAAACAGAAGAAACATCCCACACGCAAAAGGGAGGAACAGTAGCCAGCTCGGGCGAGCTAGAATTGCCAATCCAGAAAACACACCCGCTGCAACAGAATTGCCGTATCGCCGCCCACTATGCTCAGCAGTCCTTAGCCAAAACAGTAGACTCGCTAGCATCAACGGCATAAACACGGCCTCGCTTAGCACCGTAATACTCATTCCGATGCCACTGGGGTAAATGCTTGCCAGCCCAAGTGCAAAGACTTGCCCCCATCGTCCGCCCAATCTGTAGCCGATCAGCCCGACCAAGTAGACGGCGAGCACTCCAAACAAGCAGCCCATAATGCGGGCAGCAAAGACGGCGGTTCCCGGCTCTTCAATCCAAGTGAAAGGAACTAGCAGGATTGGGTACACCGGGGCCCGAAAAACGGCAGCATTCTCGCTTCCGTAGTGATATTCCTGACCACGTCCTAGCTGCGTTGCTAACGTCCAGTAGCTGTAGCTATCACCGACACGAAAGTAATTCTGCTCTGGCAAAGCGGACTGGTGCCAGAAAAACGCTGCCGTGACGCGCACGGCGAACGCAATACAGAGTATTCCCAGGATCAGCCACCTACCCGTTTTCGCGGTCTGAGTCTCTTGGCTGCTAGGATTTGCCATCGGAGCATTCTGACGTACTGAGATTTAGGCCAGGACTAAGCTGCAGTACGGGAGGCAGCCCAGTGATTGCGCACCAATGCGTCGGACACGAGAGGCAACGCTTGCCGCATGTTGGCAGCCGCGTGATCGAAGCGTTTGAGCCCCATGCCAACCAAGTGGCCGCCAAACGCCAATGATAATTTGAGAATCCGATCAATCGAGCCTACGTGCCCGGTCTGGGCCAAGCAATCGATTTCTCCTACCGGCTCCGGATCGGTTAGGTGCATGGTAGGCGGTGCATATGAGTCACGCATGGCCAGAGCCGCAATCGCAAGTTCAAGGCTTCCAGCGGCGTTGATAAGATGTCCGGCTACGGCCTTATTGCTGCTAATGAGAAGCTCATCGGCCGCCTCTCCCAACGCGGCTCGAATACCACTTAGTTCCGTGACGTCATTCTGCTCAGTGCCCGTACCATGGGCACTGATATAGTCGACATCATGAGACTGCCACTCACTCTTGCGAAGCAGTTCACCGATCAGCCTGCTTAACGTATCCGATTGTTGATCCAGACCGGTGACGTGGTGCGCTTGACACATTGTCGACGAACTAGAAAGTTCCGCATAGATCGTAGCGCCGCGCTCAATCGCGTGACTGCGTCGCTCCAGGACCATCATCGAACCGCCTTCGCCCATGACGAATCCGTTCCGTTTTCGATCGAACGGTTTGCAAGCTGTTGCGACATCAGGGCCCTTGGAAAAAACTCCCATTCGATAGAAGGATGAGAAAACCAGTTCGGTCACCGCGTCAGCGGCGCCACACAACATAAAGTCAGCTTGGCCGTCCTGGAGTGCCCTTGCTCCGGCGATCGTGCTAACCAATCCACTCGCACAGGCAGTCGTATGGCAAAGTCGCGGACCGTGTAGTCCGTAGCGGCTGCCCACCACTCCACTGGCCGTGCAAGGCAAGAATTCCTCTTGCCATTCGGGATAGGCCTGTCCATCCGCCGGTGTTTGGCTCTTCAGGTTGACATGTCCGAACTGCGCCGAAATGCTACATCCAAAACGCCCTCGATCGAGAGCATCCCAAGGCAAATCAGCGTCCTCAAGAGCCTCTTCCACCAAACACTCGGTTATGCGCAATGACTTTAGTGCATGCCGCGGTTGTTCTTCCTCGCCTGCTAATCGAAGTTGGGGCGCATCGAGCCAATCGATCATTGCCGCAGGCAAGCGTAAGGGTCCGACCGGATCGTCTTCGGTCGTTAGTCGCACGCCACTTTGTCCACGCTGGATTGCCTTCCAAACGTCCTCGCGATTGCTACCGAGGCTGCAGGCTAAGCCGATGCCCGTAATCACAATCGGGTCATCGCCGGGCGTCTTGGACGGGAATTTCAGAATTTTGGGGCCAATCATAGCAGGCGTCCGTGCCGCGCGATAAGAAACTGAGCTTGAGAGGAGCGGCGGAAGTCTGCCAGCATCTAAACCGCCACAACCTACGGATCGCAGATTTTCAATGCTGAATCAAGACCATCTTTATTGCTTGCAATTCGATCTTTCTACGGTTGAGTCATTAGTTTCACGCCGATCTGGAGGATACGTTTACTGTTCTTCTCTAACTCAGCTTTCATCTTGCCGGTGTTTTCTACGATGCTGAATCGCGTATCTTGGCTCCGTACTTCAACCGCGCGGGCGTGTTGCTCTTCAGCCTCCAATTGAAGGCTGTTGAATTCAGCAGCAAGCTCTACCCATCGCTGCGGGAGCGACACATCGGTTTCTTCGTCCGCGGAGCCAGCCGACGATTGACCCGCTTCTTGTTCTAGCTGATCAATGAGCGCGATATGTGTCATGATGCGTTCATACAATTCCTCTCGGTCATCACTTACTTGCATAAACGCCGCCTCTACTTGCTCCGCCTCACGTGCTTGGACGCTCCAGGCACAAACAACGAAACCGAACAACACAGCCGCCAGGCTGCAACCACCGGCGACGAACGCAAGTGCCCCCAGACTCATGCTCTTCTGAGGCTGTTCGGCATCGCGCGCGAACCATGCCCCCAAGGCAAACACAATAAAGCACCAGACCAGAATCCCGGCCAAGGTCAGTAGAGGATGCTCGGTCAACGTGTTCACAAAAGTTGAATCCACCAATTGCTGCATTGCTGCGCCCCAATTGCTTTTCTACGCACGTTTGGTTTCGACCGCCTTGCGTCGCCGAGGGAACAACGTTCGGCAGACTTCACACTTAGTCCCATCACACCCACGTGCAGTACAGTGTTCGCGGCCGTAAAAGATGATTTGTAAATGTAGCCGATTCCAAGATTCCTTGGGAAACAACTGCTTTAGATCTTTCTCCGTTTGCTCGACATGTTTTCCATTGGTAAGCTTCCAACGCTGAGCCAAACGATGAATATGTGTATCGACTGGAAAGGCAGGGTGTCCGAAGGCCTGGCTCATCACGACACTCGCCGTTTTGTGGCCAACACCAGGCAGACTTTCGAGGTCAGCAAAATTTTCCGGGACCACCGCATCAAATTCGTCGACCAGTATTTGTGACAGCTTCTTGATTGCCGCCGACTTGCGTCGTGCCAAGCCAAGTTTCTGAATCCGCTGAAGAATCTCTGCTTCCGTCCGCCTCGCCATATCAACTGGATTATCCGCCAGCTCCCAAAGTCCTGGAGTGACCAAATTCACCATTTTGTCCGTACACTGGGCACTCAGCAAAACAGCGATCAACAGCGTAAACGGATCGCGATGGTCCAACGGTATCGGCGTTTCCGGATAGGCCTTGTCCAGAAACTCGGCGATCCAATCAGCACGCTCTTGTTTCCTCACTACCTCGCCAGCCCCTCTGTAATCACGCAAGAATCTGTTTGCGGCCACCCGGCCAGACACCGGGGCACGACGCTATTGTCACCAGGTGGCCCAACCTGAACACTGCTCGTGCTCCACTGCAAGGCGAAAATCCGTTATATTCGAACTTCGGTCGTGTGGGGCATGATTGCCACCATGAACCTGTCCTCACGGCAACGAATCCTCACCTAACCACCTGCCCACCATCACAGGAATACTGTCATGAACAATAAAAACCGTCGCCAATTCTTGAAGAGCACTGGTGCTGCGTCAGCTGCTACGATGGCTTTGAATCCAGGTTTGTTTGTTCATGCTCAAGACACGGACCCGGAACCATCAAAGTCGCCGAACTCTTTGATGAATGCGGCGGTCGTCGGTGTTAAAGGTCGCGGGGGAAGCCATATCGATGGCATGATTGGCCTGGATGGCGTGACGGTAAGCCATCTCTGCGATATCGATTCTGCGCAGCTCGAACGCCGCGGTAACGAAGTTGAGAAGAAGCAGGGCAAAAAGCCTCAATACGTCTCGGACATGCGGCAACTATTTGATGATGCTTCCATTGATGTTGTTACCGTCGCCACACCGAACCACTGGCATGCGTTGGCCGGTGTATGGGCCATGCAAGCCGGCAAGGATGCGTACATCGAAAAACCGGTCTGTCACAATATCGCCGAAGGTGCCGCACTAATCGCTGCGGCCAAGAAGTACGGTCGTATGTGCCAAGTTGGTACGCAGTGCCGAAGCAGCCAAGCCGTCCGCGCGGCCGTAGACTTTATTGCATCCGGCGGCATCGGAGAAGTAAAATTTGCCCGCGGACTGTGCTACAAACGCCGCAAATCTATTGGAGCGCTTGGCGACTACGAAATCCCCTCCCAAGTGGACTTTAATCTGTGGAGTGGGCCAGCCGAATTCACCGACCCAAGGCTGACACGCAAACAGTTCCATTACGACTGGCACTGGCAGCGAATGTACGGCAACGGCGACCTTGGTAACCAAGGACCACACCAAACAGACATCGCGCGTTGGGGCCTTGGAATTGACTCCCACCCCAACAGCATCATCAGCTACGGTGGACGCCTTGGCTATCAGGCTGAACAGAAAAACCCAGACTATGTCGACGCTGGCGATACGGCGAACACAGAAGTTTCGATCTATGACTACGGTGATAAGTGCATTGTGTTCGAAACGCGCGGCCTGAGTGTCGACAAGTCTGACGATGAGGAACTGAACCGTCTGTTCGATTCAACCAAAGGTAATAAGATCGGAGTCGTATTCTACGGAACTGAAGGCTATGTAGTACAACGCAGCTACACGCACTGTGTTGTATTTGACAAGCAAATGAACGTCGTCAAGGAATTCCGGGGCGGCGGTGATCACTTCGGAAACTTCATCGACGCCTGCCGAAAACGCGATAGTAGCTTGCTGCACGCCGACGCGCGAGAGGGTCATCTGTCAGCTGGCGTCAGCCACCTCGGAAATATTTCGTACTATCTTGGCGAGAACAACACCGCTTCGGTCGCAGAGATCGGTGAAAAGCTCGCCAGTGTTAAGAGCTTGGACGACAATGCTGGCACGCTCACGCGTACTGTCAAACACCTCGAAAAGAACGGCGTGGATCTCGAGAAATACCCATTGTCACTCGGCCCTCAACTCGCCTTCGATCCCGAGAAAGAAGTCTTTACCAATAACGATGATGCCAACAAGTTGCTATCTCGCGAATACCGAGACGACTTCGTATGCCCGAGTGCTGACAAGGTCTAGCCTTTGAACGCATCATGAAGCCTCAGCGGATCTGAATTTCTGCTGGGGCTGATGCGCGGTAAGACTTCTATTTGCGAATGCTGGACAATCTGGTGTCCGGCCGACTGAGGTGAGCTGTGACGCTCACGATATCACTGGGTTGCACTTGCATAGGGCGGCGGATCCCCCTGCAGCTCTGCTAGGGCATTACCAGCAGCCCTTTGCTCAGCGTCTTTCTTCGTGCGTCCCCAGGCCGATACAAATCGTCGGCCGCCAATCTCTGCAGTCACCTCGAACGACTTATCGTGATCCGGTCCCGTTTCACTCAGCAATCGGTACACAGGCGCATCCCCATGATCTCGCTGGGCGAGCTGCTGGAGGGCCGACTTGTGGTTCCCGATTGAATGGCCTTCTACGGCCTGAGCTAGCTCCTGGTCCATCGTTCGCAAGATAAACCGTTGGGCTTCCTCGATACCACCGTCCAAGTAGATCGCAGCGATTATCGCCTCATAAACATCGCTCAGCAGACTCTTCGGCACACCGGTGGGCTGTTGCATGCCCTTGCCCAAGATCAGGCACTCTTCAAGTTCTAGTTGTCGGCTCACCCGAGCACAGACGCGCCGGCTCACCACCGTTGACTTGATCTGAGTTAATTCACCTTCCAAATAATCCCGATGTTGTCTAAACAGCCAC
>DNPC01000531.1 GCA_003501565.1 Planctomycetaceae bacterium
TGGTCTGGGTGCTGTTTATCCTCCAGCCTCGCCACTGTCGCGTGACGGAGATGTCTACTTCTCGCATGTCATACCAGCCGACGGGCAATACTACCTACGAGTCCTGGACGGCGATTCGACATACAACCTAGAAGCCAGGATTTTCCGACCTTCGCTCGAGAAGGAAGCAGTCGGAACAAAACAGAAGGTCTTTGTTGACTTCGATGGTGCACGCGTTCGGCTCGACAAGTTCGGCCTGCCAGCTGGGACGGCGCGACTGTCGGGACTGACCACTTTCTTCGCGGGCGCCAACCTCTTGGCGAGTGATGAGGAGCAGTTCGTTCGCTCATTCATGCGACGGCTCGAGGAGGACTTCCAGGGCTCGCTGCCCACGCTTGCCAACAATGGCTATTTCAGCGCCGATGGGGTTCCCGGTCACTTTGACATCGAATTCATCAACAGCTTCGATCACCCCGATTTTGACCCAACAGCTCACGACAACGTGACTCAGTTGATCATCGGTGGTTCCGAAGCTGAATTCCCGATTGGTGGTATTTTCGGCATCTCCGACTCAGTCGATGTCGGTAACTTTGAGACCAACGGTACCGTCGTTGTTCTCCCAGAACTATTCCTTGCTCCTGTCACATCCGTGACCGGAGCGAATCCCAACTGGATCGGCGGGATTCCTGTCGCGGCTGGAACGCCCTACTTGGAAGCCTACGCGGCCGCAATGGCGAACGTTAGCGCACACGAGCTAGGCCACAGCTTCGGTGCTTTCCACGTCGATGGGGCTAATGCCGAGATTTCAATCATGGACAACGTTGGGCCAACCGACACGTCCATCTTGGGCGTTGGGCCTGACGGCATTTTCGGGACTGAAGATGACCTGGACATCGATTTCACAACAGATACCTTCGCTCCAAACGAGGGCAGCTTCGGTCGCAGCGACACCGCAGCAGTTGTAGCGTTCGGCCTGTCCACCGGTAAAGTCGGTGGTGCGGCGGTAATGGGCAACGTGTTCAATGACGTCAACGTCAGCGGGGCCTTTGATAACGGCGATCGGGCTGGCCCAAGTGTTCGTGTATTCGCCGACACAAACAATAACGGGGTACTGGACTCTGGTGAATTCTTTGCGATTCCCGATAGCCAAGGCCAGTATTCGTTAGCGCTACCCGCTGGGCAGTACAATCTTCGAGTCGAAGATGCTGCCGGATGGCGGAACACAACTTCGCCACTAATTACTGTCAACCTCGGCAATGGTGACAGTGCGAACATCGATTTCGGCTTCGAGGCCTTAAACGCAAACATTACCGGCCAAAAGTGGAACGATATCGATGCTGACGGACTGCGTGATCCAGGCGAACCTGCCCTAAGCGGTGTTTGGATCTACATCGATCTTGATGGCGATAACCGTATCGACCTCGGTGAACCTTCCGCTCAAACCGATGAGAGTGGTCAGTACCGGATTGCCTTCCCCGGCCCAGGCACCTACACCATTCGCGAAGTCATCGAGCCTGGATTCGTCCAGACCTTCCCTGGGCCAGCTGTTGATAATGAACACACCGTTACGCTTACTGGTGATCCAGCCATCGATGCTGGCCGAGTCATCGGGCTGGACTTCGGTAATAGCCTGACCGTCGATTACGGCGATGCTCCGACCACCTACGGAGCTGCCGCACACGGCCAAAGCGACCTACGCTTAGGGATCGAATGGGATTCCGAGCCTGTCAATCAGCCGTCGGCCGATGCTTTGGGCGACGATAACGCCGGCGTATCGATACCTGATGCTAGTAAGGCTGGCGGAACCACGATCGTCGATGACGAAGACGGTGTCACTCAAGTTGGCATATTCCGCCCTGGCAGTAACACGGTCAGCGTCGTTACCAGCAATACCGCTGGTGGAACCGACGCTGGCTTCCTCAGCGCTTGGTTTGACTTCAATCACGACGGTGACTTCGGAGATGCTGGCGAAAAAGTCGTAAGCGATCTTGCACTTGCACCGGGTACTCACTCGGTAAGCTTCACAGCTCCTGAAGGTTTGGTAACCGGTACCACCTTCGCTCGATTCCGTTATAGCGCTGAATCGGGTCTGGCTGCCTCAGGCGTAGCGGCCTCGGGTGAAGTTGAAGATTACACGTTCGAATTCCAAGCGGGTAACTCAGGTAGTGATGACTTTGCGGTGCCCGACACGGCAACCGTCGATCGCAACTCCGCCGAAGGAGTCGTAATTGACGTCATCGCGAATGATATTGCGTTGCCCGGACAGACACTGACCGTTGTCAGCAACAGTAGCTCTCTGGTTGGTGCGTCCATCGCGATCGTCAACAATCAGATCGTCTATCGCCCTGCAACTGGGTTTATCGGTGTTGATACCTTCGAATACACCGTCCAGAATTCCGCGGGCCAAACTGACTCCACTAGTGTTACCGTGACGGTGCAGCTCAGCTTTGCTAACCCCGTGGCAGTCGATGACAGTTTCGACTTGAGCACCAATGCGATTGACTTCCCGCTGAATGTCCTGGCCAACGACATCGAAGGCCAAGATGGTGCTTTGAGCATCGTTTCGGTGACTCAGCCCAATCGTGGTGGTTCGGTAGCAATCGCAACCGGCGGACAGTCGCTCCGCTACACGCCATTGCGAGGGGCGGGTGATACTGAGCAGTTCACGTACACAGTTCAAGATGTCGCGGGCAATCGATCAACGGCAACCGTCACACTGCACACGCTGCCTGGTGACCGAGCCGATGACGACGTAGAGATCACTTTGGTTGCTCGTAACCTAGACGGCGATATCATTTCCGCAGTGCCTCAGGGCGAGCGGTTTGTGATCGACGTGCTAATTGACGACCTTCGCGATCCGATTGAACAAGGCACCGACGCTGGTGTCTTCGCAGCCTTCGCGGACATCCTCTATAACCTTCAGTTGGTTTCGACGGTTCCTAGCCAGCCGAATTCGCGACTGAACTTTGAAGTCGACTTCACCGACTTGTACTCCAACGGTACACGAGGAGACGCATCGGTTCCGGGCATCATCGATGACTTCGGTGCCTTCATCGCCGGAAACTCACTCAACGAGCCCAATCAGGTTCTAATGGCTTCGATCGAATTCGAAGCTCGCTCGCCTGGTGTCGCCAACTTCATGCCAGATCCAGCTGATTCGGTGCCTGCAACAGACACGTTGCTGTTCAACGTACCCGACAATGCTGTGCCGATCCGCAACATCCGCTACCTGGGCACAATGGTTGAGATTGTGAGCGATGGCTCCCAATTCCCAGTCGCCGTTGACGACTCAGTCCCAACAGCGTTCGCAGTTGGCTCGATCAATAACGAAATCAATGTTCTTGCGAACGATGTTCCGGGGTCGGTTGGTAATCTAACGATCACTTCGTTCCAATCACCAACCAACCAGGGCGGAAACGTTGTTCTGAACGCCGATGGTACGCGTTTGCTGTACACACCGCGCAGTGATTTCGAGGGTACCGACCAGTTCACGTACCAAATCGAAGATAGCCGTGGTATCAGCAGTACCGCGACGGTTACTGTTAAGGTCGGGGATGCTGCTGCCGATGACATCGCTTCCCTAGATCTGCGTGTCACGGACGCAAGCGGTAATGAGATCGATCAGATTTCAGTCGGCCAAACATTCCAGCTTCGCGGCTATGTGAAGGATCTGCGGACGGCAGGACCTGACCTAGGCATCTTTGCCGCCTACGAAGATGTTCTCTACGATGCGGGACTGGTTAGCGTCATCGCAACCGACACGAACGATCCAAATCTTGGCTTCGAAGTCTCCTTCGGCCCGGATTATCAGCGTGTCCGCGAGGGCAATGCTCGGGTGCCAGGTTTGATCAATGAAATCGGTGCCGTCTCAACGGGCAACTTGCCTTTGGGCACCGACGAACGACTGCTGTTCACCGTCAACATGACCGCCAATGCGGTCGGTCAAGCAAACTTTATTGCAGACCCAGCGGACATTTCTCCGCTGCATGATGTGTTGACTTACGAGCCAGTTGAGCCTGTACCTTTCGATCAGATCACGTTCGGCTTTGATTCGCTAAACATCGTCTCTGGCTCTGACAATGGAGCTGGTGGTGAAGGATGGCACAACCGTCAGAATGGCCTTGATGTCAACAACGACGGATACATCTCGCCGATCGACGCACTTGGGGTAATCAACAGCCTCAACAAGAGTGGCAGTGGTGCCCTTGGTGGCGGCGGAGGTGAAGGCGAAGACGGCGATCGCTTGTTCATCGACACCAACGACGATGGTTTCCTAAGCCCAATGGACGCTCTGTTGGTCATCAACCATCTGAACTCCGGTGCCGGTGGCGAAGGTGAAGGCATGGACATGCTGGCCGCACTGCTAAGTGCTCCTTCGGTTCCAACCGCTGAAAGCGTTGCAGACTCTAGCGACGACACGGAAGCCGATTCTGGTATCGACCAGGATCTGGGAGCGAAAATTACTGGTCGCATGACGGATCGAGTCTATGGCCCCGCACCTGCCTTCGACTTCTCCGGTAGCAGCGATAACGCTGACGAGAAAGATGACCTGTTCGGTCAACTCGGCAGTGACATTGATGGAAATCCTTTCATCTGAATCTAAGCTGCCAAATCGCTTAAGAATCCCCAAAAGCCCGGTGTTTTCGCCGGGCTTTTTCGTTGCCATGAGCGAGCACTTTTCTCAGTCGCGTTTCGCGATAGCCAACGCCCGACTGGCTAACTAGCCGGGCCGCATGGTGGCTGCTAGGGAATTACGTACAATCTGCGTACGCACATCGGTAGCCTCCCAGCCGAACTTGCAAGGTATCGGAAGCCCGACCACAACACTGGAGTTCGCGCTGGCTTAGACAGCAGCCTTAGCGTGATCCCCAGATTCTTAGACGACGTCTTCAACAGGCAGAAATGACGGATGAGTGATCTAGCGGACCAAATCCCTAATCGATTCGACTTTCAAAGCGTTTGCCAGGATATGTACGCTGCTTGGGAAGCTGACGGTTGCTTCGAAGCGAAGCCGAACCCAGAGAAAAAGCCGTTCACGGTCGTCATCCCGCCACCAAACGTTACTGGAGCCTTGCACCTCGGACACGCACTCAATAACACGCTGCAAGATATTCGTGTTCGCTGGCATCGAATGCGCGGCTATGAAACGTTGTGGATGCCAGGTACGGACCATGCGGGTATCGCGACTCAAGCCGTCGTTGAACGTCGGCTGAAAGAGAACGAAGGGCTGACCCGGCATGATCTGGGGCGCGAAAAACTCGTCGAGAGAATCTGGAACTGGAAAGAGGAGTACGAGGCTCGGATCCTGAGTCAGTTGCGATCGATGGGGTGTTCCTGCGATTGGGAACGGACGCGATTCACTCTGGATGACACGTGCGCAAAAGCTGTCCGCACGACATTCTTCGATCTGTTCGAGAAAGGGCTGGTCTTCCGAGGCAAACGGCTGGTCAACTGGGACACGTTCTTACAGACAGCAGTAAGTGACGACGAGGTGTTTCATGCAGTCGTCAAAGGTCACTTTTGGCACTTCAAGTACCCGGTCATTGATCCGGCTGGCGGTGAACCTGAATTCGTTACCATTGCAACCACACGCCCCGAAACGATGTTGGGCGATACTGCAGTTGCCGTTCACCCTGAGCCTGCGGCAGCGTTTGACAAACTAGAGAAAGATCTGACTGAGAAGCTGGCTGCTGCGCCAACAAAAGAGAAAGCGGCGATCGAGCAACAAATTGCATCGATCAAGCAGCGACGGACGACCCATCTGCCCCAGCTTGAACAACTGGCTGATATGGCAGCCCGAGGCGTGCAGCTCATGTTGCCGCTCGTTGATCGCCCTATTCCGCTCGTTGCCGACACCTGGGCCAAACCCGACATGGGCAGTGGTTGTGTGAAGATCACACCAGCACATGATCCCAATGACTATGAAGTAGGGATCCGCTGTGACCTGCCGATGATCAACATTCTGAATCCAGACGGAATGCTGAATGCAGAAGCTGGTCGTTACGCCGGACTGAGTCTGAAGAAGGCCCGTGCGAAAGTCATTGACGACCTAGACGAACTTGGTTTGTTGGTTGAAACCGAAGACCGCGAGATCGATCTTGCACACTCGGATCGAAGCAAGACTCCAATCGAACCTTACTTGGCAGACCAGTGGTTTGTCAAAATGGATCAACTTGCGCAGAACGCGATGGATGCCGTCACCGATGGTCGCGTCAAGATCTTGCCAGAGCGATTCGCGAAAGGCTATTTGGATTGGCTGGGCGAAAAACGCGATTGGCCCGTCGGACGACAACTCTGGTGGGGACACCAAATCCCGATCTGGTCACGCAGTTTCGACACGAGCGAAGAGGCCCAGGCAGAGCTGACGCGACTCAAATCGCAAATGGCTGAGTTTGAAGCGGCGATAAGCATTCAGGTGCAAGAGCCTTCGACAGTTCATGTTTGTGTCCGCGATAGTGCCGAGACGGCAGAACGACAGCTCGAGTCTTTCGGGTACACACGCCAGGACGACGTGTTAGATACCTGGTTTAGTTCTGCGTTGTGGCCTCACTCCACGCTCGGCTGGCCAGAACAGACCCCTGAACTAGAGTACTTCTACCCGACGAGTACTTTGATAACCAGTCGCGATATCATCACATTGTGGGTTGCCAGAATGGTACTCATGGGGCTCAACAATGTTGGCGAAGTGCCCTTCCGCGAGGTCTATATCCATCCAAAAATTTTGGATGGATATGGCGAAACGATGAGCAAGTCGAAGGGCAATGGCGTCGACCCGTTGGACGTGATTGATCGCTTCGGAGCGGACTCCTTGCGATTCGGGCTAGCCTGGCTTGCAACCGAGACTCAAGATGTGCGCATGCCGGTGCAATTCGTTTGTCCGCACTGTGATGCTACGATCAATCAGACAAAACAGAATCGTGACAAGCCTACGGTTCCATGTGCCACTTGCAACCAGGTATTTTCGACTCAGTGGGCCAAGGAACCGGAGGACAAGGCTCATCCACGAGGTGCAGTTACCAGCGAACGTTTCGAAGCGGCACGTAATTTCTGCAACAAGCTGTGGAATGCGGCACGCTTTGTGATGATCAATCTGGAAGGCTTTGAGCCAACCGAATTGGATTTCGGCAATTTACCGCTTGAGGACCGTTGGATTCTTTCGCGGCTGTCTACCACAATCCGGGTT
>DNPC01000716.1 GCA_003501565.1 Planctomycetaceae bacterium
GCTCCGCTTCCAGCAGCTTGATTTCGTTAAGATCCGAGCGTTTTGGCTACGAGACTTCGCGCAATCGTGACATCCTCTGTGCCCTCGACAACGGTTCGCCCGCCACGAAAGATCGTAATTGTAAATCCATCGATACCAGCGCGCACGAAATACGGATTGGCCTGGACCGCGGCCTGTCCTGCCACTCGTGTCAGCCGGACTTCTGCATCTGAGAAGTTGGTGAATGCCTCGCTTCCCAGCAGAATTTGAACGGCATTCTTGCCGCACAGCACGGTGCTTTCCTGATGCAACATTCCGTTCAAATAAGGAAACTCATGTTTGCCGCAACATGGGCAGTTTGGATCGCGAGGTAACTGGACCACTCGCATCTGCGTTTGCCAACTATCTATTACGATCAGCCCATCGCAAATGGCTTCTGCATTGCCGCTCAAGATTTTCAATGCCTCGGCGGCCTGCCAGCACGCAACTAAACCCACTGCTGGCCCGAGCACACCTGCCGAATCACACGTCTCTACCGCACTAGGCGGCGGAGGTTCGGGGATCAGACAGCGCAAGCAAGCAGTCGCGCCTGGAACGATGGACAACACCTGGCCGCTTGCGCCCAGGCAGCCGCCATGAACCCAAGGCGTGCTGGTTTGAACGGCAAAATCATTGATCAGAAAACGTGTTGGAAAGTTGTCGGTGCCATCAATGACTAGGTCGACTTCCGAAAGCAAAGATCGCACATTTTCATAGATTAAATCCGCAACAATCGGCTGGACAGCTACGTCAGAGTTAATGGCGGCCAGGTGCTGACTGGCGGCAACTGCCTTGGGAACGGCCTCGGATGCATCGACCTGGGTATACAGAGTTTGGCGCTGTAGATTGCTAAGTTCCACCCAGTCGCGATCAATTAGGCGAAGGCGACCAACCCCTGCTCTACCGAGTCGTTCAGCAATCATCGATCCAAGTGCACCGCAGCCCACAATCGCCGCAGAAGCACTGCGCAGGCGGGTTTGTCCTGTTTCGCCGAGCGGTGCAAAACGCTCTTGGCGGATGTAGCGGTCTGTTGTATTTGGTTCACTAACGATGAATGTCACCGGAGATTCTTCTCTGCGATGGTGTGGGCAATGGAACGCAAATGCTGCTCGGGCGGCATCTCTGTCAACGAGAGAGAGTGCGAACGTTGCAGTTGGTCTGTTGGAAACAATGTAGTCCGGACAGAACCTACTATCGCCTACGGTAGCATCTATGACATCAATCGGCCATCCCGTCCCGAAGCGGCGCTTCTGATGTATTGCCTTGATAAATCAGACGAGCGACGGTTTTTTAATTGCGTTCTTCCAGTCCATGCGAAATGGATTCGCATCGACGAGCCTTTTCTGCCTCACCATCCAGTGGTGCCCGGAGTGCCTTTGTAGGGACCGACGATTTCGTTGGTGACCCAGCCGCCGTAAAAGCCGCCGGGTTGCGGGCGGACAATTTCGCCAGCGATCGTGCATTCTAACAGGGCAGGATAAAACGATAGGTAGCCAACAATCGCACTGAAAGCATTGGACGGATTTTCGTAGCTCCAGGCCGCATTGGGAAGCACGGTCGCTCCAGTGCGAATCGTCCAGTACGTCGCGCGGCCTTTCCATTCACAAAAAGACCCCGCAGAAGCTCTTTCCAAGCGGTCAATAGCAACATCTTGTCTGGGCAGGTAGACCGTCGGTGGGCTGGCGGTCTCGAGGACTCGAACACCGCTGGTTGTTCTGGCAATTTCCTGGCCGTCGACCTGGACGACTATCTCTCGATTGTCGTGCACGATCTTCGGAGGTCGCGGATAGTCCCAAACCGATTCCTGGCCCGCTTGAGGGATCTCGGCGAATTCCGGGCGATGCTTGCCAGTGTAATGCCACATGGGAGTGCACTTTGAAAGGAGCTATGTGATGACACATAGTAGGCGATTTGGCAAGTGATTTTGGTGTGGCGAACGTAGTGTCTGTGGTTCTGCTCGGGTCATGTTTCTACTGACCCAACGGAGTCTTCATGGGCCAGAGCATTCGGCAGTTTTGAACTTTCTCTACCACTTGCAATGGGGAGCTCGTTGGAGCCCAGGGGCTAGACAGCGTTGTTGGCTTCGATTGCATATTCCTTGACGTGGACCACGACGGTAGCAATCGAGAGTAGAAGTGCAGAGTAGGCCAATATGACAGCAATGTGAATCGGTGGGGAGACACTACCGTAGATTTGTTGTGCCGTGGCTTGAAGCTCTGAATTGCCACTCCATTCCACCAGAAGACTACGCAAGCGGTAGCTAACTGTGATTTCGCATATCGCGGCCGGAATGCCCGACACGGCTCCTTCGACGATCAGCGAGTAGATTACTGAAAACACAGTCGCTCGTCGACTAAACACAACTCCAATCAACATATACAGTGCTGCATAAGCCACTGTCGAGAGAAAGACTAAAGCAACCATCCAGACCAGCGTGACTAGTCCCTGTGATCCGATAAGCAGCGATACACCAATCGCGGAAGGTATCGAAGCTGACAATGTCCAGCCGACCGCGACGATATATTTGCCGAGTACAACGGCGACTCTCCCCCATGGGCGCATTGCGATGTACACCCAGGTTTGGGACTCGACTTCGCCCCCGACGGCAGGCGTCGCCCACAACACTAGTCCCATCATGCAGCCGACTTGTACAACGAGTACGTAGGCGGTCATGAGTAGCCCGGTCTCGGGAATTTGTCCACGCGATTGGAGCTGGGTCGTAGCGATCAAGACGGTGGGGAGCGCAATCAAGGCTAGCCATATGGCGATGCGGCCAAACGTAAACGTTCGTGCGGCTTCAAAGCGAGCGACTTGCCAAACGGCCTGGATCAATCCGTCGTCGGTTGATTTCTCTTGCATGCTTTTCAAGCTTCGTCAAAGTTGAGTTCGAGTTTCGCCGCGATGCACCGTCAGCAGACGATCGAAGGCTGATTGAAGGCTGCCGTCGGAGGAGCGTACAGACTGCAAATTCACTTCCGGATGGTTGGCTGCATCGCGAAGAGCCGTGTAGAACTCTTGATTGTCTGCGACGCGGATTTTAGCGCAATCTCGATTGGCACTAAACTGAATACCAGTCAGCCAGGGTTGCTGGAGCATATTTCGGACGAGCGTGTCCAAACCGCGTCCTGCGACTTCAATCTCAGCCGGGAATCCGCTCAGCATCGAATTGACTTCTGAGGCGTCACCCGTGGCCAGGATGCGACCACCATGGATCAGTAGAAACGCAGTCGTGATCTCTTCGACCTCGTGCAAGATGTGGCTGGCCAGGACTAAGCTATGACCGGTAGCAATCCACTCTCGCAGGAACTCCGACAGCTCATATCGTCCGATTGGATCAAGCCCGTTGAAAGGTTCATCCAGAATCAACAGGTGTGGATCATGAGCAATGGCTTGAGCAACCTTGACACGTTGTCGCATACCGAGTGAATAGCTGCCGATGGGACGATGCATCTCTTGTGACATGCCCACGATTTCCAGGGCCTTTATCGCCATTGAATGGGCGGTCGACGTTGGAAAGCCGTGCAGGGCAGTTTGATACTGCACCCACTGAATCGCGTTTACATTCGGGAACAGGATATCCGTAGCAGGACAAAGCCCAATTTCTCGCAGAATCGCACGTTCGCGTTGGGGGTCGGCACCCAAAACACGAACTGTCCCAATCGACGGAGCAAGCATACCGGTTATCAAGTTTAGCAACGTCGTTTTGCCAGCACCATTCGGACCGATCAGGCCGTAAGCGCCAGGTTCTAGTTGCAAGTCGATGTCACCGACACCAATCACGGTCTTATAGAACCGTGAGACTTTTTGAAGATCGAGAAGTAGTTCGCTCATGAGACCAGCCTCGACCGAATGCGATAGTAGATGAACAGTAGCGAACCGACAGTGACGACAATCAACACAAACAGGTGTGGCAGTACGATGGCCGAGTCGGGCAGTAATCCGAACACCCATTGCTGGACGCGGCCAAGCACGTGGTACGGAGAGACCAGTTCCCATTTGGACTGGTAGCCAAATGCGGCGGCCATTTCTTGTTCGTCGGTGCCCCGCGTGTCCCGCATTGTGCGGCTAAAATCACCGATAGAAAGTGCGAAGAAGCTCACCCAGCCCACAGCCCACATGGCAAACCAGCCAAAAATTGCATAGCGGCTTTCGATTGTCATGGCCGAACATGCCAGTGCGACCGAGATTGTTGGCAGGCAAAGGACGATGGTTGCAACCAAGACTCGAAATGGTAGATCCCAAGTGTTTGAGAAGGCATCCACTTCACTAGAAAAGCCAAGCCCGATGCAGTACAGCGCCAGCGCGGGCAGCGTTGTAAAGCTGATGAGAAAAAAGCCTACGACGCATCCCTTGCCCAGGATGTACTCCCAAATGGCGATCGGCTTTGAGAAGTAGAGTAGGTATCCTCGATTGCGCAAGTCGAATGAGATTAGCCTCGGGGCGATCATCGCAACGACGATGACCAGCATCACAGCTTGCGGATACCGAAAGAAACCCATTAGCAAGGCCGACCAGACTTCATGACGGACTTGAGAGGGGTCTTGAAGGGCGACCTGCACAAATTCGAAGGGCGCCCCGGCAAGGATTAAGATCCTGCCACCCACTTCTCGCATCTCGGGTCGTGCAACGGACTGCTCATAAACGAAAAATCCAACTCCAAAAGCAAGTGCTGGGATCCAACTAACGATTAACGTTCTGTTGAGCCAAGTTGACCGGAGTGCGACGCGTATGCCCATGATGGCGATTGCAATCCATCGGAGCCAGGGCGAACTTTTCTCGCCCGTCCATGATTGGTACCCGAGTTTATGCAGCGGCATCACCGGCCTCCTTGATCACGTTGAAGAAGACGGATTCCAACGAGTTCATCGATTCGCTCAGGTGTGAGATTGTTACTCCTGCTTCGGCAGCCGCTTTCCAAATAACACCCGTTGCTTCGGAGTCAATGCCGTAGCACCAGAACTCATTTTTTGCCACGTCAAAATCACTTTGCACTTCAAGAGAGTCAAGTTGTTCCCGAAACCTCGAAGTTGCATCTTCAGTTTCATCCGACAATCGAACACTTACGCCGGGGCGAACTGGTCGAGTTAGTTTGCTCAGGCTGTCGGTTAGCCGCAGTTTGCCTTTGGCCATGATCGCGACACGGTCACAAATCGCTCTGACATCGTTGAGGATGTGTGTGCTAATGACGATCGATTTGTTATGCTCCACCGCTAATGTCTTAATCTTGGAAAGCAGGCTTGTACGTTGACCGGGATCCAGACCCGTGGTTGGCTCGTCCAGGATTAAGAGTTGTGGGTCGTGGACAATCGCGCTGGCGAACTTTAGCTTTTGTCGCATGCCAGTCGAATAGCCGTCGACCTCACGGTAACGCTCATCGGCAATGTCTGCGTAGTCGAGTACTTCGTGGGCACGCCGGAGGGCTTCGATGCCGGGCAGGCCCGCTAGTTTGGCCAGGAAAGTGACCGATTCAATACCGCTCAAACCCGCCAGAAAGCAATCGTCCTCCGGCAAGTAGCCAACGTCATCGCGGATTGCCCGCATTCCGGCTGGCAGTGGGTGACCCAAGACGCTTGCAGAACCGGCCTGAAATCGCAGCAGGCCGAGCAAGCACTTGATTAATGTGCTCTTCCCAGAGCCATTGGGGCCTAGCAATCCGGTGATTCCTGGGGAAATGTCCAGCGTTACATCTTCCAACGCTGTGCGCCGTCCGTAGCGTTTTGTGATGTTGCAAAGCGAAATTACGGGTCTTCTGATATCGACCATAGGCTGCGTTGTCTCTTATTGAGCTACAGTTCAGTAGTTTTGGTCTTCGCCGGGAGTTTCGGTAGTGTTCTGGCTTAACGTAGCCGTAACCGGCCTCGTCAAAACGCCACCAGGCCAAAAATTCCGCTGGAAATACTCACCGGAGATCCCCGCGGAAGTGGTTGGGACGCTTCGAAGCTAACAGCGTCCGACACAATTGGACACGTTGACGATTCGTTGGTCGGGATCGACAATCTTAATGGTTCGTTTCACAGTTCCGAATATTGATAGCGTTTGCAGACAAATATGAACATCCTTGCCAATCAAGACCCAGAAGTCTGGACCGCCATGCAGGCCGAAAGCCAGCGCCAGCAAGAAGGGTTGGAGCTAATAGCGAGCGAAAACTACACGTCACCCGCTGTGATGCAGGCGGTCGGCAGCGTCCTGACCAATAAATACGCCGAAGGTTATCCTGGCCGTCGGTACTACGGTGGCTGCGAACATGTCGACGTCATTGAACGTGTCGCCATAGCTCGGGCTTGCCAGCTGTTTGGTGCAGAGGCGGCCAATGTGCAGCCTCATAGTGGTTCCCAAGCGAACACAGCGGTCTACGTGGCGGCGCTGAATCCAGGCGATACGGTACTTGGACTCGATTTGGCTCAAGGTGGTCATTTGACCCACGGGATGCACCTAAACATCTCGGGGAAGCTGTACAAGTTCATTCCTTACGGCGTCGATCCACAGACGCATCGAATTGACTTCGACCAAGTCGCTCGACTCGCTAGAGAGCACCAGCCGAAGATGATCGTGGCAGGAGCGAGCGCGTATCCGCGCGAGATTCCGCATGCCAGATTTGCTGAAATAGCGGCTGACTGCGGCGCCAAGCTGCTGGTCGATATGGCACACTACGCCGGTTTGGTCGCTGCGGGTGTGCATGACAACCCTGTGCCGGTTGCAGACTATGTGACCACGACGACCCACAAAACACTTCGCGGCCCAAGGTCGGGTCTCGTGCTAAGCAAGCAAGAGAACATCAAAGCGATCAACAGCGCTGTTTTCCCAGGCCTGCAGGGCGGCCCCCTGATGCATGTCGTTGCTGGAAAAGCAGTATGCTTCGGGGAAGCCCTCAAGCCCGAGTTTCGTGCATATGGGCAAGCGACAATCGACAACGCCAAGACACTGGCAGAGCAATTGATGAGCGAAGGGCTGCGGGTGATTAGCGGTGGAACGGACAACCATCTAATGCTTGTTGATGTTACCAGTATCGGACTAGGCGGTAAGCAAGCAGAAAAGACGCTCGACGCCTGCGGTATCACGGTCAACATGAACATGATTCCGTTTGATACGCGCAAGCCTATGGACCCCAGCGGTATTCGGATTGGTACTCCTGCACTGACCTCACGCGGCATGGGGACAGACGAAATGAGACAGGTTGGCCGCTGGATTGCCAGCGCCCTGCGGACACCTGAGGATCACCAAATCCTTGATACGATTCGCAGTGATGTCGGAAAGCTGTGTGAGAATTTTCCCGTGCCCGCCGCGGCCTTGGAGACGGTGTAGAGGAATCTTGGTTGGTAGCCGTCGGTCGTTCAGCTAGCCTCGATCGCCGGTGGCTTGCCGCCCGAAATCCCCGAAACATCAGACTTGCATCCTCAACAGAAACTTCCCATGACTAAGATCTTGATCGCTGACGACAATGCAGCCAATCGCGAGTTGATTGAAGCGTACTTGACGGCTATCGAATGCGAAACGGAGATGGCCGTCGATGGACAAGATGCGTTAGACAAGATTGCATCGTTTGGGCCCGACCTGCTGTTGCTCGATGTGATGATGCCCAAGCTAAGTGGGTTCGAGGTTTGCGAGCAGCTCAAGCAGAATCCCGAAACGAGTCGCATTATGGTGCTGATGATTACGGCATTGAATGAACTGGGCGATGTTGAGCGGGCGGTGAAGGCAGGCACGGATGATTTCCTTTCCAAGCCGATCAACAAAATTGAGTTCTTGAAGCGTGTAGAGAATATGCTTCGTTTGAAAGATGTGACTGACGAAAACGAGCGTTTACGTCTCTACATTCGCGAGATAGACGGTCAGGCGCGGCCTAACTAGCAAACCCGCTATCTAACTAGGTCCAAACCTCGCGAAAGTAGTCTTTGCTACGGGTGCCCTGCAACGACCGCTAGTCGTCAAGTGTGACACTCAGGTCCAAATCTAACGACCCGCCCTCAGTGCCCAACGCTTTTTGGCCAAGCTCGACGGACACTCGGCCCGGAGTTGCCAGTAATTCCGAGTTGCCAGTAATTCCGAGGGTTGCCAGCAAGCAAGAACGCTAGCATCGAAATCGAATGGCTTTCGGATGCTGACGTCGCTACCCAAGGTGAGCCAAACTTCTCTGAACTCAGTTTTCTTTGCCAGAAATCTGGCGATGCTTCATCCAGCTCTCGGAAACCCGAACGGCAAGTATGCGCTAGTCGGCAAGCTCCACGCGGGCGGAAAAGTTTGCCGTTTCTGCCAGTGTGTTAATTTGGGTAGCTGGTCCGGGTTGGTTTAGGACGTATGAAGCCCTCGAAGCGATGCAACCGATTCTGTCTGCATGTCCGGCCTCCTGCAGTGGGAGGACGGTGACCCATCGACATGTGGTGCCAGCCCCGCACCGTCACCGCATGTCCCCAACCGGTTTCCCGCTCGGAAGGGTGTCTATGACGCAGACCAACCTGATCTGCTCGTGGCTCCGCGTGGCTGCCTGTGCGGCAGTCTCGCTAAGCTTTTGCGTTTCCAACGCACGGCATTGTATTGCAGAAGACCTCCGCCAGACGACAACCGTTCGCGCGATCAAACGTGCCGAGCCGGCGGTAGTGAATATTGAGGGTAACAAACCCGCTAGCACCGCTCGCGGCGAAAGTCAGCAAGTCAACGGGATGGGGGCTGGAGTCATCATTGATGACCGCGGCTACATTTTGACAAACCAGCACGTTGTGCAAGACGTCGGTCGCATCGAAGTCACACTCAGTAGCCGCCGCCAGTATATCGGTCGACTGATTGACCGCGATCCTGAGACGGATTTGGCGCTGGTCAAGATCGACACCGGTCGCAAGTTGCCTGTCATCGAATCCGGTACGTCCAGCGACTTGATGCTGGGTGAACCGGTCATCGCGATTGGAAATCCTTATGGCTACCATCACACGGTAACAAAGGGCATTATTAGCGCTCTGAAACGCGACATCCCAGTCAACGGGGTCCAGGAGTATCCGGATCTCATTCAGACCGATGCGAGCATCAACCCCGGCAACTCCGGTGGTCCGTTGCTAAACGCCAACGGTGAGATGATTGGTATCAATGCGGCGGTTCGAATCGGTGCGCAGGGAATTGGTTTTGCCATCCCCGTCGACCGAGCGCTCGACGTGGCAGCTCAGATGATTGCCCGCTACCGCAGTCGGGCCGGACTGTCCGGTGTGGCCCTCCATGTCCGAACGCGTTTCCGTGACGGACAGGCGTACGCTCAAGTTATTGGGAATTCATCGGGCGGTTTAAAGTCGGGTGACATTCTGCGGACGATCGGTTCGCGTACCGTTCGGAATCGGCTGGATGTCGAATTGGCACTGCTCGATGGTCGCAGCGGCAGTGAGTTGGAAATCGAAGCGGATCGAGATGGTCAGGTTGTGACAACGTCCGTGACGTCATCCAAGCCCCGGGCAAACCGTGTGCAGCTTGCCTCGTCAGGTTCCGCAACGTCTCGTCGTGCCTACGAAGCATTTGGTGTCAATTTGGAAGTAGCTCCTGCTAGTGCGGTTCGCAATGCGAAAACGGCATACAAAGGCGGATTGCGAGTTGTTTCGATTCGCAAGAACAGTGCTGCGGCTGCTGCCCAGATGCAGGTAGGAGATATCCTGGTTGGACTGCTTGACTGGCAGACTCCCGACTGGAAAAGTCTCGACTGGGTTTTGGATCAACCTGAGTTCCGCAAGGCAAGCAACGCTAAGTTCCGCATCATTCGGCAAAGTGATGAGTACGAAGGCGTGCTGGATCGCTAGAGCACATTACTCAGACTGAAGCGTTTGTCAAAAAGTAGAGGGGCTGCTGCCACCAGTCTTCCTTATTTACCAATCGGTGGGTTTTAGCCACCCTACGACCGGACAGGCTGACGAACAACGGAATCACCAGGAGGGGCTGGGAGGGAGAGCCGCTACGCTCTCCCTCCCCTATGGCCTGGTCTGTTCAGTGCTGAA
>DNPC01000839.1 GCA_003501565.1 Planctomycetaceae bacterium
CAAAGCGGAGGCCGAGAACTCGCGCTGGCTGATTACCTGCGTTTCAGCGTGCCAACGGCGAACAAATTAACTAGAATGAGGACTACTCCCTGCCAGGAGCCCCACCCACTTGTGACAGCGACGCCCACCCACCAAGGCTGTCTGGCCCCGGCCACCATTGCTGAACTTGCCATTCGCCCTGTCCCGCACGCAATTGCACTTTATTCCGTTCCCACTTCGCACTGATCCGAAGGAAACAACGTCCATGGTCATGCTAGATGCAGGCGAAATCCTTGTCCAACGTGGACTGCTCGACGCTGACCAGCTCGCCCAGCTTCGCGGACAGTCGCAGTCGGCCGCAGAACTGGTGTCCAGTGCGATCGACCAAGGCATCATGGAAGAAGAGCCGGCACTCAAGGCTCTTGGTGAAGCTCTGGGGATGGATTTTGTTGATCTTCGAAACGCGGATGTCGACCTAGAAGTCGTCAAGGAATTCCCGCAAAAGCTCATCTACCGCCATTCACTCTTTCCGTTGTCTCGCGTCAACGGTTCCCTGACTCTGGCGACATGTGATCCACTGGACGTTTATGCGCTCGATGAAGCTAGCTCGGCAACGGGGCTAACCATCGTGCCCGTCGTCGCCGAGCGAGCTGAAATTGCCCGGTTGATGAAGAAGCATTTGGGCGTTGGTTCGGAGACGGTCGAAGGCCTGATCGCCGCCCGCGAGGAAGAGGAAGACATCGAACTGCTCGAGGACATCGAGACCGATGGTAGCGAGCTGAGCGAGATGGCGCAGGAAGCGTCGGTCGTTCGCTTGGTCAATGAAATCTTGATCGAAGCCATCGACTCGCGGGCGAGTGACGTACACATCGAATCGCAAGCATCCGGACTTGTCATTCGTTACCGGATCGACGGTATCCTTCATCTTCAACCGGTTCCGCCGGAGATCAATCGCTTCCAAGCTGCGATCATTAGCCGCCTGAAGATCATGGCGAAGCTGAACATCGCGGAAAAGCGTTTGCCGCAAGATGGCCGAATCAAGCTGAAAGTCCACGGCCGCGAAATCGACATTCGTCTATCGGTTATCCCGATGATCCACGGCGAAGGCTTGGTAATGCGTATCTTGGATAAGGGCTCGATGAAGTTCGACCTCCAAGGACTGGGGATGGATCCGTATACCTATTCGATCTACAGCCAGATCATACGGTTGCCGCACGGTATTGTTCTTGTAACGGGGCCAACCGGTTCGGGTAAGACCACCACGCTGTACAGTTCGCTGCTGGAGATTCGCAGTCCAGAGAACAAAATCATCACCACCGAAGACCCGGTTGAATATCAGTTGGACGGAATCAATCAAATCCAAGTCCACTCGAAAATCGGCCTGACCTTCGCAGCCAGTTTGCGGAGTATCCTGCGACATGACCCGGACATTGTGCTGGTGGGTGAAATTCGTGACCGCGAAACTGCAGAGAATGCGATCCAAGCCTCTCTGACCGGCCACATGGTGTTTAGCACATTGCACACTAATGATGCTGCCGGCGCGTTCACTCGGATTGTGGATATGGGGGTTGAGCCCTTTTTGGTCAGCAGTACGGTTGAAGGCATTATGGCGCAGCGACTTGTTAGGCGGCTTTGCAATGAATGCAAAGAGCCTTACACGCCCGCAAAGGAAGATATGCCCAACGACTTCCCCTGGGAATTGCTCGATGGTAGACCGCTTTATCGTCCCGGAAGTTGCCGGACGTGCCGCAGCGTGGGCTACACAGGCCGAATGGGTATCTACGAATTGCTGGTGACGAACGAAGAGATTAAGACACTTGCTCACGATCGCGTCAGCACTTGGGATATCAAGCAGGCGGCATTGAAGTCTGGCATGCGCACGCTACGGATGGACGCCTGGGACAAAGCCTTTCAAGGCGGTACAAGCGTCGATGAGGTGCTTCGAGTCACCAAGGGAGATCGCGTGGATACCTAGCTGCTCGTGTTCCACGCTCGTGGAAGAGCCGCACCTGCCAAGCGAGAATCAAAAACCAAATCTCAATAACCCAATCTCAATAACCAAAATCCAGAACCAAAGATCAAGTTAGCGAACCCGGCGGGTCCAGCCCGTCTGCAAAAGCCCGTCCCCGAAAGCTCGTTCTTCACTTTCGACCCGTCCGATGGAAGATTGGGTTGTACAAGCAGTGCCCACGGAACTCCAGAATCCAGACTCGCACATATGCCAGATTATGCCTACACAGCCCGCGATATGAGTGGGCAAAAAAAATCGGGAGTGCTGACTGCCAAGAGTCAGCATGATGTGCTGACGCAACTGGATGCGCAGTCGCTGATTCCGGTCGAGATTGCCGTCGCCAAAGCGGGCGGAGTAGCCAGGGGCAAGCGGATCAGCGGCCAGGTAATGGCCAATACCTATAACCAACTGGCCGCGCTATTGCGAAGCGGTGTCCCGCTTCTTCGGGCCTTGACGGTGATGAGTAGCCAAGCGAGCAAGCCGGCGCTCAAGACGGTACTGGAAGAAGTTAAGCAAAAGGTCGAAGAAGGGGAGTCGCTCCCCGAGGCGATGGTCCGCTACCCCGGTGCATTCAATGACATGGCGGTCAATATGGTGCGGGCCGGTACCGAAGGTGGCTTTTTGGAAGACGCCCTCGAGCGAGTGGCGGCGTTCACCGAGCAACAAGAAGACCTCAAGGGTCGCGCTGCCGGTGCACTGGCCTATCCGATATTCCTAGGATTCGTCGGAACGTCCGTTGTAGCAGTGCTCATCATCTTCTTTGTGCCGAAGTTTGAGACGCTGTTCGCCAAACTGCGGGAAGAAGGCTCGTTGCCTATGGCGACCGACTTGCTACTAAATTTCAGTGCGATGCTACAAAGCTATTGGTTCTTGCTGATAGCCGCGATGGTGGCGGGGCTATTTGCTCTCATTTCGTTTTTGCGGACCGACAACGGCAAGTATTGGCTTGATTGGGCGAAGATAAAGGTGCCAATGTTCGGACCAATTTTCTTGAACTTAGCCGTTGCTCGATTCTGTCGAGTGCTTGGTACGCTTCTGGAAAACGGTGTTCCGATCTTGAGGTCCTTGGACATCTCGCGCAAGGCGGCCGGCAATCAGATTTTGTCGACTTCCATTGCCAAAGCTAGCGAGAATATCACCGCCGGTGAAAAGCTGGCAACGCCGTTGGCCGTCAGCGGACACTTTCCGAATCAAGTCGTCGAGATGATATCGGTTGCCGAAGAGTCCAATACGCTGGACACCGTCATGGTGCAAATTTCTGATAGCCTGGAGAAGACCACGTTTCGGCGGTTAGACATTTTGGTCCGGCTGCTGGAGCCCTTGATGCTGCTCATTATGGCCGGTGTCGTGTTTTTTATCGTTTTAGCCCTGATGGTACCACTACTTAACAGCGCTGACGCGGTTTAACAGGAGATCCGTAGAGCTCGAAAGCGCCCTACCCTCCAATCGTGAGGGTCTAACGTGAGGAACGAGCGTTTGGGGAGTGGCGCCCGGCCGAAGGCACCGAAATCCACCAGTTACGAATCGACTCAAGCTCGCCTTACGATACAGTAAGTACAAGAGAACAGAGATTTAGCCCAGCGGTGTTGGCCGCTGATTCAACAAGTTCACAAAACCGACAACCGGGGCTAACGCACGTCGGCTGATTGACCGTCCCTTAGAACACCAAGAATTGGAGAAAATGATGACTCACCGCGTTTCACGTTCGTCGCGTCGACTGCGTCGCTTGGCATTCACGTTGCTCGAAGTGATGCTCGTACTTGTGATTATTGCCGCCATCGCTGGCATTGCTGTCGTCAACCTAGGCGGCTTCCAAACCAAGGCATACATCCAAAAGACAGAAGCCGAAATTAAAGTCATCAAGAGTGCGCTGAAGGCCTATCGTCTCGACATGGCCAGTTACCCTCAAGAGCTGACGGCTCTTTGGGAAAAGCCATCTGGGCTTGAAGACGAATCGAAGTGGTTCCCTGCGTTGGAAGAGCCCATCGAAGGCGACGCCTGGGGCAACCCTTACGAGTACACTTCCGACGGAACCAGCTTCGAAATCCGATCGGCTGGTCCGGACCAACAAGCCAACACTGACGACGATATCGTCAGCTAGGC
>DNPC01000245.1 GCA_003501565.1 Planctomycetaceae bacterium
TGGAACAGGCAGGATTTCATCTTCCGCCGGGTTTCTCAATTGATCTCTTTGCCAGCGAGCCGATGATCGCCAAGCCGCTGAACATGGCTTGGGACAAGAAGGGAAGGTTGTGGGTAACGTCGACGACCGAATACCCTTACCCCGCCAAAGATGGCAACGGAAAAGATCAAGTCCTAGTACTCGAGGACACCGATGGCGATGGGAGTGCCGACAAACGTACCGTGTTCGCAGATGGGCTCAACATTCCTATGGGTTTGTTGCCTTTGCAAGATGGTGCAATCGTGTTCAGTATTCCGAACCTGGTACGTTATTATGACGACGATGGTGATCTGCGCGCTGATCGCCAAGAAGTCTTGCTCGGTCCGTTTGATACATCGCGCGATACACATGGTATGGTCAATGCGTTGCGACGCGGTGACGATGGTTGGGTGTACGCGTGTCACGGATTCAATAATCGTTCGACGATTACCGACAAGAGCGGGGACAGTATCTATCTCGAGTCCGGCAACGTTTTCCGTTTTACGCCCGATGGTCAGCATGTTGAACTCTATACACGCGGCCAAGTAAATCCATTCGGCATGACGCGGGATGCCTGGGGACGCTGGTATACGGCTGACTGCCACTCAAAGCCATTGACTGCCCTGCTGGCTGGAGGTTGCTACCAGAGCTTTAGCCGTCCCCACGATGGACTTGGATTCGCGCCCGAAATGATGCAACATCTCCATGGGAGTACCGCGATCAGCGGAGTGCACTTGTACGATCAATCGCAATTTCCCGCAGCTTATCGGAATCGATTTTATAGCGGCAACGTGATGACTAGTCGCATTAATTGCAACCGGTTGTTGCGAAGCGGGGCGACAGTCACCGCTGCTGAAGCGGCTGACTTCCTAACATCGGACGATCCTTGGTTTCGCCCGGTTGATATTCAAGTGGGACCAGACGAAAGCTTGTACGTTGCGGATTTCTACAACAAGATTATCGGGCACTATGAAGTTCCTCTCGACCATCCTGGACGCGACCGAACAAGTGGACGGATCTGGAGGATATCTTATGCGGAGAATACGACGCGGCAGTCGCCTTCCTTGCAACACGATACGGATGATTTGTCAACGGTGGAAGATCTGGTTGACGCCGCTCAAAACGGATCGCCACTGGTATCAGCGCGAGCTTACAGACTCGCGGCACACGCACCGCGATTTCGCTTTGGCGAGCACGATTGGGCGGTATTGCTGCGTTTGGCTACGGAGCAATTGGCCACGTCCATCGAAAGCCCATCAGCTAAATCACTCCTCTTAGTAGAGTTTCTTGGAACGCACGGTGAGGCCGAAACGGCGATCGATTTGCTTGAGAGTGTATCGAAGTGTGAAGACAGGACTCTTCGTCAGGCGCTTCGTATCGCTGCACGCGATCTTTTGCAAAATGATGAGATCCTGGCTGAAACGCATTCAAATTTGTTCGTAAGTGGAAGAAGCGTTTCGGGACGCAGCCTTGAAGACGTTCGATCCGCTTATTTGGCGATTCTGCCCGCGATCGGATCTGGAAAAGCAACTGCCCAGTACGTGTCAACCATCAACGCTCGTTCAGATGCTAGTCCTGCAGCTCAGGAGCAAGCAATTGAGCTTGCTCTCAATTGGTTGAGCAACCGTCGTGATCCTGGCAGTGGAGACAATGACTCCATTTTGCGTGACTGTTTATCGCTCATTGCTGTCAGATATTCAGATTCGATCGTGGATGAGGCGGATGCGATCGTGAAGCTCTTGCGTAGCATTCATCCTGCCCATGTGCAGGGAGACAAGGTACGTGCAGCTCACGCCAAGATTGCGAAGCAAGTGAACGGGAAGCTGGCGAATCAACTGAAAGAATCACCAGCTACCGTTTATTGGAACGGCGATTGGCCACAAGGAAAACGCAGAAATGCGTCAGGCATCGAGCAGTTTTATCAGAGCAGTTTTCCACTGGGCGAAAAGTTCGTTGGAAAGGCGACCAGCCAAGCCTTCGCCGTACCGAAAGAGCTGTCGTTTGAATTGGTTGGTCATAACGGCCCGCCTTCGGAACCAGACCAGCAACTGAATTTTGTGCGATTGGTCGATTCGAACGGATCGGAGCTGATTCGTGCGTACCCACCGCGGAGCGACATCGCTAAACGAGTTGTCTGGGACTTAAGTTCCATCGATGAAAAGATGGTCCACTTCGAAGCCATTGATGGCGATTCGGCGGGTGCTTATGCATGGATTGCATTCGGGAGCTTCAGCTTAGCAGAACTAAATCGGAACGCATCACTCCGGCTCGTGAAGTTGTTGCAAGCGTTGGCGAACTCTAATGTCGACTACTCTAAGACTCTTGATCGAATCAGCAGTCGATCGCTGTATGCGGCGGCCGTCCAACTCCCTCGAGAACCTCAACTCGCCATCCTAGCTGGAGCTCTTAAGCAAGATGGGCAAATTGTCTCAGCTGAGTTGGTGCGATTCGCTCTGGCGGAGAAGGTGGACGTGGATTTCGCGAGATACTGGAATTCAGAGTCAGAAACGGTCGCAATGTTGATTCCTGCCGCAAAGGGTGTTCTTCGAAGCGTCGAAACTACGCGACATCCAAAATTGTCACGATTGTTGTTAGCGACCTCGAGGGGTTGCGAGTTGCTTGCCCAGCTAGTCGCGGATGGCGTCATTGGACCTCTATCGCTTGGGGAAAGGCCCGAGTTGATCGCGCCTGTTTCGGGTACGACCAAAGAGGTGTTAAGCGCTGCTTTTGCCGAACAACAGAGTGTTTCGGCGAGTTCGGGCTCGATAGAAGCACGAGTTGCCAACCTAGATTGGGAATCCGCTCAGAACACAGTCGGTGAATCAGTTTTTAAGCAGAAGTGTGCCGTGTGTCATCAATTGGGCGGCGAAGGTGCATTGATTGGGCCGCAATTGGATGGAGCCATTAAGCGATCTCGGGGGCGATTGGCCGAGGATATTATGCTGCCCAATCTAAACGTGGATCGGGCATTCCGCACCACGCTCCTTTTGCTTGATGACGGCTCGGTCGTAAGCGGGATGCTGGTTGGCGAAGATGAGCGTGCGTTGTCAATTGTGAAAGCGGACGGCAAACGCGTTGAAATTGCTGCCGAGCGAGTCGACGAACGCCGAGAGTCCAAGAGTAGTTTGATGCCGACAGGCCTGGCAGACGATCTGACAGATCAACAGCTCGCGTCCTTACTGACCTATTTGACGTGGTTAGGCCGACAAGGCGACAAGAAGTGACGCACCCCGCTAGAATCGCTGAGTCCGATTTATTGAGGGACTGCCAAACCAAAACGGGGCGTCGTGGTGGACCCGGTGGGCAACATCGCAACAAAGTAGAAACTGCGGTCGTCGTTACTCATGTCCCCACCGGAATCGCTGCCGAAGCGAATGAACGTCGCAGTCAAGCAGAGAACCTCAAAGTTGCCGTTTGGCGGATACGCATGAAGCTGGCATGCGAAATTCGTACTGAGGGAGTCGTTGGGGATGTGCAGCCATCCGACCTATGGCAAGAAAGACTGAGTGGGCGAAAGCTGAAGATAAACTCGCAACACAGCGATTATCCAAGTTTGGTTGCCGAAGCGCTAGATGCGATTGCCATCTGTGCGGGCGATGTTCGAGCAGCTGCTGAGCAACTGGGAACTTCCCAGTCTCAACTTTGCAAGCTACTCCGAGAACACTACCCTGCCCTTTCAGCAATGAACAAGATTCGTACGACCCATTCACTTCACACACTGAAGTAACAGTCGCATGTGTTGCGGAGCGGTGGCTGCGGTCAGCCCTCGACGGCCGCGAGCAGCGGCAAACGGTCCTGCGTTGAAACCACAACGCCGCCAGGTTGCTCGATCGTTATGGCGAAGGCTTTGGGATTCAGCACTTTCAGCTTCGCATCGATCGCTACCAGTGCCTCTTGCTCCGACGTGACGTTGAACACACCTCCGTCGATAGGTTCATCGTCACGATCTGGGTCGATGATCCACAACTGATACTGTTCTACGGTCGGATCGTTGACTGGCAATCCAACGAATCTCATTACGCCGCTTTGCCTCGAAGTGTTCCAAACGACATCTCCGGAAACACCACCGTCAATCGGTGTTGTTCCATCTGCCCAAGCGACTTGTATTGAAGATTCGTCGCCCAGCAGTTGCTCACGCTCATCCGATAACGTGGTGGCGGCGTCGGTGCTTTCGACCGAAGCCTTAGAACCATCAGCCTGCGCCACGACTGGATCGGATTGGACTTTTCGGAGTAGTCCGATGCACAAGAATAAACAGACCGCGCACGTGATCCAGGCGATTGCTTCGCGAACACCCATTCGCGAGGACGTGCTGGCATGCGCGGCAGTCGTGCGTCTCAACTCAGGCTTCGCGACGTACTGACCTGCATCAGCCTCGATCCGCTGTCGGACGGCTGTCGGCATAGGATCGACAGACCCCTTCGGCATGCAAGCCAAATCAACGGCCGCCGCGGTTTTTCGCAAGTCGAATAAAAGATCTTGGAAAGGTTCTAAATTTACCGAATCGAGTTCAGCCTGTTCTTCGGCTGATAAATCACCCAGAACGCTTCCGGCAATCAGCTCTTCGATACGGTCCCGATCGGGATCCGGTCTGGCTGAACGATCATCGTCCAGGCTGTCATCATCGCTTCTTCTAATCACGATGCACCTCCATCCGTTACCGGGCGAGCCATGCACTTACGTAATTGTAGGAGGCTGCGCCGAGCGTAAGACTTTACGGTGCCGAGCGGAATCGACAGTAAGTTTGCGATTCGAGAGTAAGGCTGTCCACCGTGAATGGACATCGATATGACTTGCTGCTGTGTTTCCGGCAAACGCTTCAAACAAGCGGCCGCCTTGGCAGCCTCGTCAGCGAGTTCCGCATCTTGGTCCGGTAGGTAGGTAGGCGTATCTAATTGTTCGGAGTCGATGTTAACCATTTCAACCACACTGGACCTTCGTCTATTTCGATCGATGAGCCTGCGGCGGGCGATCATGGCAACGAAAGTCGTTTCACTTGCCTTGCTCGGATCGAACGATGAAGCCTTCTGCCACAACTCAACAAAAATTTCTTGAACACTGTCCTCTGCATCAGCTTGGCTTGGACAACTCTTGACAGCAAGACTCCAAACCAATCCGGAGTAGTGATCCAAGCACTCGGCCACTGCAGACGTGTCACCGGCGGCAATTCTCTGGAGTATCGAGTTAGTTGTCGTAACCGCTGGGTTGTCGGGCACGGCATCCAATTCCTGTACGCTGGTAGGCAAGGCGGCAAGCGACATTTGAATGTTTGTCCTGGTTGGCTGAAGTTACCAATGTACGTTGTTTAGCACACCAGCACCTCGTGAGCGGCCCGACACCAAATAACCAACTGCTCTTGTTGATAAACAACAAAAGACCCGCCAGCTTGGCGAGTCCCCAGTTGGTTCGC
>DNPC01000124.1:0-7413 GCA_003501565.1 Planctomycetaceae bacterium
TCATCATCACCTGTGTCATCATCTCCTGTGTCGTCGTCGTCTCCGCCGCCGCTTCCACCAAGAACGCTGGGATCAAAATTGGTTAGATTTCCGGGGTCGATGATTGCGAACGAATCGCCACCGTCCCTTAGGTCGTACAACGGGGGAGTCGTTTGCCCTGGTGCTGCGAGACCACCGACGACTCCACCCGACAACCAAGGCACTGCGGATGCGTCAGCCGGCGTAATTTCGCCGGCGAAGGAGGTGCCGTAACGGTCTTGAAGCTCTTGGTTGGTACGACCAACAAACTCAGATGGAACGGGGGCACGCGATTCCGAATTCTTCTGGGCAGTCAACGGGATATGATCAGCGGCTTGTTCATTGAAATACAGCCCTTGTCCGTTCAGCGTGATCGTGTCTGTCATCAGGAACCAGAATGGTTGTTCTGTGTCACTGTCAAACGCGTTCATCGCGACGTTCTGGCGTTGACCTTCATTCCCTGCGACAGCGGTTCCGGCAAGGTCGCCGAAGGTGACATTCGTCATGTCCAAAACGCGATGCGTTCCTGTGGCTTGCTCGATGTGCAAATCGGTTGTGTTGCGAAGATGGATGTTGTCCATCCGCCAGCCATTGTGGCGTGGAGCAAGGATGCCCATGTTGAAGCCCTCGACAGTGACGTTTTCAACGACACCGGGACCGCGGCTGACGTCGTTGTACATGTCGATGCCAACGCCCAGGTCGGTAGTTCCGCCTTGCCGGACATAGGGTGCACCAATTCCGACGATCTCCGCATTCTTGAGTGACAACCTTTCGTTGTAATTGAGCAAGGCTCCGTCACGAGAGCCCCAAACTTTCAGGCCGTTGATTTCCGGGCGAAGTGTATCGATATACTCCTGTGATGGAGGCGTATGGAATGCACTACCGGTTTCTCCAAGATAGATCGATGAGTGAATGTATCGAGCTCGAAAGCCGATGGTGGCATTCGAGGCTTCGTTGTTGCTAATTTCTGCCAGAGGTGCCCACCAAGTCGGAATCGTGTCGCGTCCTTGAATCAATTCGCCATTGGCAATATCCGCTGTACGAACCGTGGTACGCCCGCGGTCTACTTCTACTAGCCCGTCGCTCCAGATGATGATGCCATGTCCTGAGGCGCCAGAAGCGATGTTGTTCTTCATGCTGACCAAATGTCCAGATAGCCAGAATCCATCGCCATCAACGCCAAAGTCCTGCACGTCGGCGCGAAGATCGGCCGAGATTTCGCCATTTTCTTCCAGTCGGAAATCAGGATTCACCGTACGAATTGCAATGTTATTTTCGATGCTGCCAATCTCGTCACCAGCTTCGGTGTAGAAGGCCGACCCGTGGATATCGTACGTCACGTTGTTGGTCATCAGAACATTCGACGAATGGTTGACCATTCCGTAGCCCGGGCCACCTCGAACTACGCTGCCGTCGACAGTAGCTTGCATGCTGTTCGGCGTCGTGCCGCCGAGGTGGAAGTGGATTGGGTAGCGGCCCCGAATGTTGTTCCGGGCTCCTTCAGTCGTGGTGAACACGGTTCCGGCACTAGTCGCATTACCAACGGCATCTTCAGTAAAATCGAAGTTGATGTCGTCCAGTGGGATCTTCTTATCGGTACGTCCGAGATCGTTGAATGCTGAGTGGCTCACGTTCACGTTGTTGGTATGCATGAACATGATATGTCCACGCCGGGACGTCGTTGTGTTCTCTGACGTGAACTGAGCGTTTCGAGTTGTATTGGCCACGTAGACGTTGAGGCTTGATTTGGGGGGGATATGGTCCAGTTCCAAGGCTGAACTTAGTTCCACGTTTGTTCCATCGATCGATTGAATCGTCCGGACTTCGTCGCTTGTCGAGCCCTGTGTTCCGGTGATGATTATCTCGTCACCGACTTGCCAGTTGAGTGGTATTTCATTCAGTTCAATCGAAGTGGCGCCCGCTGCAGGGTGTGTCGCCAGTGAGATTTGATGCGTTTTCGCCGCGCCATGGATTTCCGTGGTGCCCATCAGGATCGCGCCACGACTTAGTTGTTGTGCATCCCAATTGCGGTCGATGGCACCGTCGTCAGCAAATACAACACGCGCTGTGACGCCACTGGCGATAGGCGTCTGAGTGCTTCCCATCTCGAAACGTCCCATCGGCGCGCTCACGATTGTGTCGACACGCAGTTCGGTATTGACGTCGGTTGCAAATTTTAGCGTGCCGTGGATTCCAAGTGTCTTAAACTCGGTAGCGATGACGGAATCGACTGTGACGGTAACACCCATAGGAATTAGAATTCGAGCTCCAGCTGTGGGGAGCAACTGGTTCTCCCAAACGTTAGGATCCGACCAGTTGCCTGTTGAAACGGCACGATGGGTTGCCTGTTCAGCCGAAACCAGCGCCATCGCAGCCCCGTTTCCCACATGGTTCTGGCCAGAGTGAGAGCCTTCCCCTTCAGCTACCAAGGCTGGCTGCATTGCATCGGGCATGCTCGTGATCGCCGGTGCGGGTTCCGGTGCAAATGGTGCCAGATCGGCTGCCAGCAGTTGTCTGGCACCTAGTGCTTCCAGTAGCATTCTGCGTTGGATTGGCCGTCGCGCGCTTTTTTGCAGTTGTCGTTTCTTTGCACGGTGAAGGATCTTCTGAAGCCAGGGATAGTTCATCGCAAAAACTCCATCATGTTGCCGGAATCGGCGAAAAGAGATAGGGAAGCCACGGCACGCCACCGCGGCTACCGTTGAATTGCCGGCTGGCTGGAGGATCTAACACGATTTTTGAAAAAAGATTTTCTTTCGCCGTTAGCGTGACTGCTTTTCTTCTTAGTGAGCCTGGAAAATGCCGTTGCCAAGTGTGGAGAGCGGCCAAGTAGCTGCGGCTATAATCCAAGAGATGCTTTCGCTCGATCGGACGATGCAGTCTTATGAACTTCGCTAATACAACCCGCGTTTCGCTCATTTATCGACTTCGGGATCACCAAGATTCCGAAGCTTGGGGAGCGTTCGTTGATTTGTATGGGCCGCTCATCTACCGATTTGGAAGATACAAAGGCATGCAGGACGCCGATTCGGCAGATTTGGCCCAGGATGTTCTTCGCGAAGTAGCTAAGGCGATGCCAGCGTTCGATTACGATCCTGCCATAGGCAAGTTTCGCAGTTGGTTGTTCTTGGTCACACGGCGGACACTCGCGCGACGGCTTCGCTCCAAAGGCAGGACGCCCGTTGCCATCGGCGACACTGCCTTTCTAAAGCGGCTGAGTGAAATGCCCGAGAGCTCAAGCGATGAGCAGTGGGAACTCGAATATCGTCAGCGGCTTTTCCAATGGGCCCTCGAGCAGGTCAAGCCTGAGTTCAACGGTACGACTTGGAAAGCGTTTTGGCGGACGGCGGTCGATGGTGCAAAACCTGTCAAGGTCGCTGAGCAACTTTCGCTGAAAGTCGGCTCAGTCTACGTCAGCAAGAATCGAGTGCTTAGACGATTACGCGAAGTGATCAGCACAGTGGATGAAGGGGCGATACTGTGAACGTCATGCTGAAGTATTAATGCATTGACGTATGCGACAGAGTCTTTCATAAGCTTAGAACAGATTACTACATCGAAGAATCCTGGCTTGGTTTATCCGGATAGCAATTTGACTACGAAATGCCCTGACGGAGCAACACTGCAGAAGTTCGCTGATGGATTGCTATCGGCAGAAAAGGAATCTGCAATAGAAGCGCACGTCGACCAGTGCTCATCCTGCCAGCAGGTGCTGCAGCAGTTTGATTTGCACGTTCTATCGCTGCCTCGGCCTTCGCAGGATGCCGAACAGGATTCCACCGTCTTGGCAGCCAGGCTGACAGAACTTAAGGCCGCGTCGTCGACTGGAGGGAGTTCTTTCGCAGAGAACGTTATCTTGGATCTCCAGCCGTGGTTGGATAAGACCACCGACGAAGACGGGCGCCGGATGGTAGACGAGTTCGAGCTTCGTGAGTGTATCGGCCGTGGGGGCATGGGCATCGTGTTTCGGGCACTCGATACAAAGCTCAAGCGACTGGTGGCGCTGAAGTTTATGAGCCCGAATTTACTGACCAGCGAAAATGCACAGCAACGGTTTTTCCGTGAGGCGCAAGCAGCAGCGGCCATCGCACACGTGAATGTTGTTGCCGTTCACTCGGTAAACCAGTTCAACGAACTTCCATACCTCGTAATGGAATTGGTACCTGGAGAAACGCTCGCAAAGAGAATCGAAAGAGCACGCTTGCCGATCGAGCAAGTGATTGCCATCGGAAAGCAAATTTCCTATGGACTGGCCGCTGCCCATGCAGTGGGTGTACAGCACCGGGATATCAAGCCGACGAACATCATGATGGATGGCAACATCGCCAAATTGAGCGATTTTGGTTTGGCGCGAGTGGCTGCATCTGAGGTGCGAACTGGAACTGGGACGCTCGTGGGTACCCCAGAATTCATTGCACCGGAAAGAATCGAGCCGAAGCTTGGGCCGAGCGATCATCGTAGTGATTTGTTTAGTCTAGGCGCAGTGCTGTACACGATGGCCACCGGCAAAGCCCCTTTCACGGGCGATTCGGTGCTCGAGACGCTCAAGTCCATCTGCGTGGATGAACCGAAACCGATTGCTGATCAGATAGCTGGCGTTCCGGACTGGTTGGTTGTGCTGATTTCCAGGCTACTAGCTAAGCGACCTGAAGAACGCATTCAAGATTCTTCCGACGTAGTGCGGATTCTCGAGCAGCAGGCAATTGCAATAGACGTGGGCGACGCAATACGGGACCCTCATCCGGAAGTCGAAACGCCGAAAGCCTGGGCAGCAATTCGACTTTGGGCAATACCGATTGTTGTGGGATGCGTACTTGCCATAGGCGGTTGGGCATCCTTTAGTTGGTTCGGTGGAGATTCTAGGCGGACTGAAAATCGCTCGTCGGAGCGCGAGCGGCCACTCGAGAAAGCGGGATATGAATCGCAGGACAATGAAGCGTACATTCGCGTCGAAAGTGATAGAGAACTAGCGGAGCTGTTGAGCGAGAACTCCGAGGGCGACATAGCGATAGCCTTAGCTGCTGATGAGTTTCACTTGCCGACTGTGGAAATTGAGCGACGAGACGTTACGCTGGTTGCCGCAGAAGGGTTTCATCCAACCCTCTTTCTTTCGATGAATCGTAATGGAAATGGTCTAACTGCCGTACATGTTGAACTCAGTCTGCGCGGGGTCACCATCGAGTCGGACTTTGATGCTGAAGATGGGCTGGAGCTTGATGAATCCGAAGCACTCCTAGTTGTCGACGGTGGCAGTTTGGTACTTGAAGATTGTTCGATCGAACACCATGCGTCGACTCCTTGCGTGATGCTCTCTGATGCCAACGCCGAAGTAAGGAGTTGCAACGTGCTGGCACCCAGCGCAACAGCATTTATTTGGCAGGCCGACGAAGAGCATGAACTTGAGATGAACGATAGTGTGATTTTGAGCGAGACTCAATTTGACCTAATCGAACCGTTTGGAAAGATGGTTCGTCTATGGGAAAACACATTTGTGGGGCACAACTGCTTCGAATGTGGTAACGATGAAGCGGAAGCTTCATTGTTTCTGACGACGCAAGACAATACCTTCGTTTGCTCGAATGCGATGTTTTGCCTCTACCAAGAAGATTCCGATTCGGATGCTGAATCAGTTGATTGGATACACTGGAAAAGCGTCTCGGATGTCCTGCCTGTGCCGTTACTAAAACAAGTCAATGAGTCAGAAGATGGGGCAGAAAGAAGACGTGCCTGGGCGTTGATAGAGAGTCTGGCGGAATTCGAAAACGTTTCTTTTGATGGCAGTGATCAAGAGTCAGAGTTCCAGGGCTTGACCACTTCAGAAATCTTAGCTCGAGTTTCCGATGGCGAACTGACGCCCGAAATCGTTCGCAACGCAAGTGAATGAGTTCAGTTGGTCATCAATGGTTTTGTTGGCTTCGAGCGTGTTCTGCGCTCCGTTAATACCCACGCATCGCGATTTATAAATGTCCGCGCATTGCGACGCCGCACGGGTTTGTGAGCGTAGCCAGCCGGTTGTGGTATAAATCTCTGGTTCTTTTTTTCCGCTCGGTTTCTTTTTTCCGCTCGGTTTAATTCCCTAGCTAGAGATGAATCTGTGACTATCAAGACCAGGGTGAAACCCGTTCGACTAGTGGTTTGCTTCACTAGCTTTTTGGCCATGCTGGTTCCCTGCACAGCTCTGTGTTTTGAGGAACTAAACGGAGATTGGTCACTCAAGTTGGAATCTGGAACGCCGGCTTGGATGAGTATTCGTGATGTGAACCAGGAGCCGACCGTAAAGTTGCGTTTGTATGTGGGTCCGGATGGTCCGCACCGGGACGTTACTTATAAAGATGGTCGACTCAATTTTGCTTTGCGGCAGAACAAGAAAGCGACCGGTACGAAGGTTGTGAGCGTTGAGCTCAAAGAAGGTCAGCTGGATGGAGTTATCAAATCCACTAGCAAAGAAGGAGTCGTCCAACGGGATAGATTTACAGGGACCAAGATTCCTCCGCTGCCTGCTAGAGCTCCTGATCTATCCAAAGTCAGATTTGGGCGACCCATCTCATTGTTCAACGGCCGAGACCTAACGGGCTGGCGACCGCACGAATCTGACAAAATCAATGGCTGGAGTGTTCAAGACGGCATGATTGTCAACGAAACTCCCAAGACGGACTTCAGTGCAACCGGAGCGTACGCCAACCTGCGAACCGACGCGGTATTCGACGATTTCTGGCTGCACATTGAATTTATGGTTGAAGAGAATCGCAATAGCGGGGTCTATTTGCGCGGAATGTATGAGGCGCAAGTCGTTGATCGAGACAGTCGCATGCAGGGCATTCAAGGTGTTGGTGCCATCTTCGGGAGTATCCCACCCAGAACGAATGCTGGCAAAAAAGGAGGCGAGTGGCAGACCTACGACATCACATTGTTCGATCGACATGTGACGGTGGTGCTAAACGGCGTCAAAGTCATCGACAACCAACCGATTACTGGACCGACGGCCGGAGCCATTTTCACAAATCCGATGCAGGCGGGGCCTATCTACTTGCAAGGCGACCATACTGCAGTGCGTTACCGTGATATCTACTTGGCCCCAGTGATCACCGACGAAGAACGGTAGATCTGTTTGCCGCAGGTACTCCATCCATTGAGGAGCGGCGGTAGTTTGTGACCGAAGTTGTCGGTTGCTGGTGGCACACTTCGATCATCATGGATGATGTACCGAAGGATCGCTACTGCTCGTTTCGCGTTACGCTGGAGACCGCGTCCGCCTTTTACGTTGAACTCGCGCCGCGTGATGGTCAGCGAACGCAGTTCATGTTTTGGCGAACGGCTCCACCCCCGGAGAGCTTTTCCGCGTCAAAGTCTCGCATTCGTGATTTACGCCCCGGTGACCTGGTCGAATACCAGGGC
>DNPC01000124.1:7505-35151 GCA_003501565.1 Planctomycetaceae bacterium
AGTTTCAATTTATCGGTAACCGTCGACTTGTGATTGTTAACGTCGGGGTACTGGCTTGGTTCTGTAGGGTGGCTTTTTTCGAACATAAATCCCCAGAAGCAGCATTTGGCCGGTGATTTTCCCAATTGAGGGACGAATTTGGACTTAATTCGGGAAAATTCTGGAAAAAGATGTCGGGAAATACGCATGAATTGTTATGAGGTTGGTGACAGCGATACGCTCGCTACGCCCGGCTGTCGCGCCCGATTAATGTCGCTCAAGTTTGCAGTGCTGTTTTGGTCCTGTCGGCTTGATCGGCTCTGCTTGGCGATGGAGGCTGGCTACGACGCCCGGTAGCCAGATTCGCCCGCCTCCATGGCTGAGCAGATTTGTAATCGAACGTAGGAACCGCCACTGATCTGCAGCGAACTCGTTCAATGTTTTCGCAGCTGACGTGAAGGTTGTGTAGTTCAGGAGTTCTGTGTCTTGCCGATATCGGTAGCTTCAAGACAGGAAATTTGGACCTGGGCTAACGCCCGATCTACGTCAGATAGCAGGCTGCGCAACTGACTGCACCGGTTGGCTGTGCAGCCTGCTTTCATGTACCAGATCACTTCTCTGCTATTGGCACAAACGGTGCGGCGAGAAGTGCGTCTATTCAATTACGCGTTTGCTGGTCCAAACGCCGCTGTAATAGCGACCGCCGAACGTTAGTCCCATGGCGGCAACCCACCCAGCGATGATGTACCACCATAGCAACAAACTGTTGCCGAGCTGCCATTCAAGCAGTGCGCCAATAGCCACTACGGCGACTGACACGCTGATAGTCGCAAGCAAGACAAACAGCGTATCGCCGGCGCCTTTGATTGCGCCCACAAATACGATTTGTAGTCCGTCTAGGATGCAGTAGAGCGCAATGATCTTCAGTAGCGGCATTAGCATTGGGCGCACTTCTTGGAAACGTTCCTCGGGCGTCCCCCAAGCATAAACACTCACGGCTACGTCGGGAAAAAGCAACAGACCTCCCGCGAAAGTCGCTGTATAGAGCACCGTAATTCCAATTGCACAGGCGACCGTACGTTTTGCCAGCGCAGTACTTCCCTCGGTCAAACGTTGGCCGACCAGCACTCCAACACCGATCCCGAGCCCGATCATGGGGACGAATACGAGCACATTGACGCCGAGTGCTAGCGTCGTTGCGGCCGTCGCAAGCTCGCCCAGCCGTCCGACTTGTAGCAAAATTACGGTGAAACAAGCTCCTTCGGCGACCATCTGCAAAC
Source organism: Planctomycetaceae bacterium (assembly GCA_003501565.1). Lineage (GTDB taxonomy): Bacteria > Planctomycetota > Planctomycetia > Pirellulales > Pirellulaceae > Aureliella. Next base: position 8,765 of record DNPC01000124.1, read on the forward strand.
CTGCTGGAGAGCCATAGCGCAGGAACCGCAACAGCAGGGATCTGTCGATCGGTTCGCGTTTTGCTTCACTTAGTTGCTTAGTAAACAGCGGTCGTCGCCGCAGGACAAAACTGGCCATTGGGACCTTTAGCCAGAACGACAGCGTAGTCGCTAAGGCTGCACCAACGATTCCCATGGCTGGAATCGGACCGAAACCGAAAATGAGTACTGCGTCGAGTGCCAGGTTTACAACGGTAGAAATCGCGTCAATCGCCAAGACCGTTGAAGTTCTGCCTTGGCCGGTCAACAATCCACTTTGCACCGAGTAGAAGAGAAAGCCGATTCCACCGATCAGCAAAACACGCAGATACACCGCCTCGGATTCTACGAGTTCGGCGCTGTGTCCGGCGGCGGCAAACATCCACCCTGCAGCTAGCACGATTGCTATCAAGATGGGCGCGATTGCCCAAGCGAGGTACATTGCGTGGCGATAAACCTTGGCAATTTTGTCATCCTGCTGAGCGCCGCGATACTGTGAAACAAAAGTGCTGATGTACCCTAGCATTCCGATGGGGAAGCAGATGATTGTCCAGTAGACTGTGCCGGCTCCCAGCGCTGCTGAGGCGGCCAATTCGCTTTGCCAAAAAAGCAGCGTCCGATCGGTAAATAGGGTAAGCGAGACAAATCCTGCCGAGATCATCAGTGGCATCGCCAGCGCGATCAAAGGGCCGGGGCCCCAGGCGGAATTCCACCACTTGGCAAACGACTGAGGATCAGTTTCTGATGAGGCCGCTGCCTGCGTTTGTGCAACCTGCAAGTCTTTTCTTGCACCAGCGGGAGACACGTAGGAACCAGCCTCACCCGGCAATTGAGGTTCGTCTGGCGGCTGCGCAGCTTGCTCGGGATCCACGCTGGGTACCGCCTAAATGCTGGAGAAGACTAAGTGTTCGCGTTTCGTACGACAAACAGCAGGGAATGCAGGTTCGCGCAACACGGCAGTCAATTCGGCGCGGCGCAACCGCTACTTTACCGACTTGCCGGGGATTGGCCAGCCAAGCCGATTTCCCAGTCGAGCCCAAGGTCCAGGTTGATCGCCGAGTGAGTGAGAGCACCGACGCTGATTCGGTCGACTCCGGTTGCGGCAATCCCGGCAATCGTCTCAAGTCGAACGCCTCCGGACGCCTCGAGGCGGACGCCCGGCTGCGCTGAATTCCGCATCTCTACCGCTTGGCGTAACTGCTCATTCGACATGTTGTCGAGCAAGACGATGTCGGGGGCCGACTTAAGGGCACTCTCCAGCTGCTCGAGAGTATCAACTTCGATTTCGAGAATACGATTTGCGTGTTCGGGTGCGGACTGGAGAAACTCACGGCCAAGTTTTACGGCCTCAGCAGGACTTAGCGACTTACCTGTCTTCGCGTGATGGCATGCCAAGTGATTGTCTTTGATTAGGATGGCTTCAAACAACCCGAAGCGATGATTCTTACCACCACCGCACCTGACCGCGTATTTTTCAAGGCGTCGCCACCCGGGAGTCGTTTTGCGCGTGTCGTACAAACACGCTGCCGTACCCTGAACGAGGTCGACGAATTGAGTGGTCAGCGTGGCAATACCACAGAGCCGGCAAACAAAATTCAGGATTGTTCGCTCGCAAGTCAGTAAATCGCGAGCATTGCCGGAGATTGTGGCCAAGCGCTGGCCAGCTTTGATCGCGTTACCGTCAGAAACGCAGGTGTCGACCGTTATGGGGCAACCAATAGTTCGGCATATCGGTTCGATCAGAGCAATTCCAGCAGCTCGTCCAGCTTTCCTGGCGACGATGTGTGCCGAGGATGGCAGCTCGGCTGGAACGACCGCAGCAGTTGTCAAATCGAAGCTGCGTTCGAGGTCTTCGGCGATTGCCAACCGAACGAGCTGCTCAAGATCATGCAAGAGCTCCTCGTCAATCGATACCTGATTGTAATCCTGACCATCGGTGAGCATGCGTCTGCCTATCGCGTTGGGGAGTAGTGTGTTGTATCGGTTGGGTGGTTTGGTGTGCTAGCCAAATTCCTGCAACTTACGTTGTGTGCTCGGCGGCGATCTCTAGTGTGACAACGCGAAGGCGAAGGATGTGCCCTTTTTTGTGGTGCGGCAAACCACGGTGGAGTCAGTTGCTAATCAGCTTGGACTTTCCAATCACTCAGCCCTCGGCGGGATCCAACCAGCCAGCCAACCCTAGCCGTCCATTCCTGGTAATTCGGCTTTGTCTAAAGCGATGCGTAGCAGACCAACGCAGGTGGGAGCGTGGGTGATTTCGCTTTCTCGAACCATCCGGACAGCTTCGCCGAGTGGAATAGACTTCCGTTGAATTAATTCGGTTCCTTCCGGTGCAGCCTCGCACTCACTTAAGCCACGCGCAAGGTACAAGTCGACTGTCGAATAGATCGCGGCAGTAAATGGATCAACACGTCCCAGGTGTTTGAGGTCGGACGACTTCAGTCCGAGTTCTTCCTGCAACTCTCGATGGGCCGTTGATTCAGGCGTTTCTCCCGTTTCGATTCCACCGCTGACGCCTTCGATGGTGACACGACCGACAGCGTAATGGAATTCTTCAGTAAGATGCACAACGTGTTGTTCATCGACCGCAATCACGCACACGCCAGACTTTAGACTGACCGTTGCGTAGGTACCGTCGTGTCCATCCGGACGCACCACTTCGTCACGAACGACCGTTATCCAAGGATCACGGTAGGGTTCGCTAGTGGACTTGATTTTCCAGGGGCCGTGTTCACGCATCGTGCTCATGACTGCTCGCTAAACGCAATACCTTCTAAACATTGGGCCGACTGGACTAGCCACGCCCCATTCGCTTTTCTTGTCTAACAACTCGTCTCGTTGATCGTTTGTTTGGGCCACTGCTGCAGGTTATAGGTAAACAGTTGGGGCGGTCTAAAGTGGCCGGTATCCTTACATTCACTTGGCAGTCACGAGTGTCCGCTAATCACCTGCGCCGCTAGCGCAAGTGCCTGAACACTGAAATCGTTCAGTCGCAAACTTCGAATCTGCATCGCTTCCTCGGCAGTGCAGCGGTGTGTGTAGTGGTGTGCCGTTTCAAGTTCGAAATCAAACACAGTTGGTTTATCTCGGGCCATAATGCACACAAATGCTCGGCCGTCAGTATCGTTGCTAGCTCCCGGTCCGACGTCACCGGTAATGCCCAGTGCCCAGTTGGCTTCTGGAGTTTTTTCGAGTGCTGCTTGGGAAATCGAACGGCTGGCCGACGCACTTACCGGCCCCACTTTGGGGTCATTCAGTAACTCAGCAGCGACGCCCAGCCAAGTTTCCTTGCTGGCGTTACGGTAGACGACGAAGCCTCCGCAAAGGTAGTCGGATACACCTGGAATCTCGCACAGGCTGGCTGAAATGCCGCCGCCGGTACAGCTTTCCGCAAGTACTATTCGAGAGTTCGCTACTGATAACGCAGCAACCACTGACTGTGCAGCTTTTGTTTTCTCTGCATGCACATCGAAATCGAACGAATCGCCGGACATGTCACTCTTACTTGTCAGACCAAACGGCCAGCTGATTGCCGCTGGGATCGGCAAAATGAAACCTTCGACCGCCCGGGAATGAGAATATCTCGGCTGTGACATCACCTCCGGCTTGCTGCACGGAGGCGAGTGATTGTTCAAGGGCTTCAGAATACAAAATGACCAGCGGTCCGCCATCGCTAACCTCTTCGGCTTGATGCATACCGCCACATTCGCCGTCGGTGTAGGGATGTTGAATCCCAACATACGCGTCGCCGTAGTCCGTGAATTTCCAGCCAAACGCATCGCCATAGAAGCGTTTTGCTTCCGAAAGGTCACGTACTGCGAATTCAATGTAGTTTATTTCGTGATGGCGGTTTTCGTGTTTTGCCATGGTAGAACTAAGTCTTGCAATCAGAGGTCATAACCGCAGCGCGGCAGTCTTGAAGTTGATCCAGGCGCTTTTGGGCCTAACGGACGCGGCTGTTTCGGCGTTGCATCAAGCACCCGTGTTGCCTAGCGAAACTTTCCAGGCGTGCAGATGGGGGCTCAACGGACAAGCTTCACTGCTTAGGCGTGAATCCGTAGGCCCGGGCAGCGGTCTTGTACCAAAAATCTTCCTGTTCACTCTTGCTCAGCGAACTAGCTAGCGACTCGCATGTCTTGATCCAGCGGCCGTATTCGGTTTTCAGTAGACATACGGGCCAATCGCTTCCATACATCAGGCGCGAAGGTCCGAATGCCTCCACGACGACATCCCAGTACGGCTGGACCAACGCCAAATCCCATGTTTCGTCGCGGACTTCTGTCGCGACTCCAGAGAACTTGCAGGTGACATTGGCTCGCTTGGCAAGTTCACGAATGTCATCCGCCCATTTCTGATCAAATTTCTCGGACCGGATTGTGGGTTTGGCAATGTGGTCCAGAACAAAACGTTGGTCTGGATGCTGGTCGACGAACTTGATTGAATTCTCGAGGTGTTTGGCAAAAATCAGAATGTCGTAGACCAGTCCATATTCCTTCAAGATCGAAACGCCACGTCCGAAACTCTTCCCGAGAATAAACCCGTCGTCTGGTTCGTCCTGAACGACGTGGCGAACGGCCCTGAGTTTATCATGATGGGAAAGCCGCTCGATGGGCTCGCGAACGGTTTCGTCTGCAAGGGGTACCCAGCCAACCACAGCTGCTACCAGTGGCGACTTGTCCGCGATTGCAAGCAGCCAATCGGATTCTTCAATCGTCTGCCGAGCCTGAACGCTTACCACCTGTTCAACGCCATGCGGACCAGCTGATTTCTCGAGATCTGCCGGGCCAAAGTCGCGTTTTAGGACCTTCATTGAATCGCCGATCCAGCCGTACTGTTCGGCCGAATAGTCCCAGAAATGGTGGTGGCTGTCGATTCTCATGCTTGGACTCGCGTAATAATCTGCTGACTTGGCGAAAGACGCCACATTGTAACGCCACCACGCGGCAGTTGGATACGGCTACGCAGTTGGATACGGCTACGCGGTTGGATACCGCTACGCGGTTGGATGCGGCTACGTGGGCAACTACAATTGGCCGAGGTAAACGCACCAGTCTCGGCTTACGCCTTCAATACGGCAAAAGCAGACCGAAAGTAATTACTCGATAGGCACAAGATGAACTTACCCAGATTCAAGATACTCGTACCGACAGCACTATCCGTCGCTCTGTGCTTTTCGGCCGCAAGCTCGCTAGCTGATGAGACGCCCAGTGGCGGCATGATTCGCTATCCCGATGTCAGCGCAGAACACATTGCATTCGTGTACGCCGGAGATGTGTGGGTAGTGTCACGCAAGGGTGGTATGGCTCGACCGCTGGCAAGTCCAGCAGGTGGCGAGATGAATCCTAAGTTCAGCCCCGACGGAAAAACGATTGCTTTCGTCGGAAACTACGACGGAGGGACAGATTTGTATCAGGTTCCAGCTGGCGGCGGCATAGCACAGCGAGTGACGTTCCATCCGGGCAGCGAAACACTCTGTGACTGGACGCCTGACGGTGAACTGTTGTTCTCGTCCAACGCGTTTGCGGGCCTTTCCCGGATGACACAGCTGCTGACGATATCCGAAAAACAGCCCTTTCCGGAATTGCTGCCAGTTCCTTACGGCAGCAACGGAGCGATCAGTCCCGATGGTACTTGGCTAGCCTACACGCCCTACAGCCGTGACACCCGCACTTGGAAACGTTACCGTGGCGGTATGGCCTCCGATGTTTGGTTATTCAACCTTCAGACGCAGCGAAGTCAACAGATCACTGACTGGGAGGGAACAGACTCGATTCCAATGTGGCACGGGCAGAGCGTCTACTACCTTAGTGACGCGGGACCAAATCATAGGCTGAACATTTGGCGTTACGATACCAATTCGCAAAGCCGCGAACAGATTACGAAGCATGCGGACTACGACGTCAAATGGCCGTCGATTGGTCCCGGTGCAGAAGGTGACGGCGAAATCGTCTACCAGCAGGGATCCTCACTTCGGCTGCTGGATTTATCTACCGGCGAGTCTGAGAAGGTAAACGTCACCATTCCGGGAGATCGACCACGACTACGTCCACAACGTGTCGATGCATCGAAGTTTATTACAGGCGGGTCTATCTCTCCAGCTGCAAAACGTGTGGCAGTTGCTGCACGCGGAGATATCTGGAGTCTAGCCGCTGAAAACGGTCGTCCACGAAACCTGACCGATACTGATTCCGTGAACGAACGTGATCCCGCATGGAGCCCTGACGGTCGGTGGATTGCATTTTTCTCTGATGCAACTGGCGAATATGAACTGACGCTCATGCAAAGTGACGGGCGCGGCGAACTGCGTCGACTTACCAATGACGGAAGTTGTTGGCGATCCAACCCTGTTTGGTCACCCGATTCGAAGATGATCGCCTTCAGCGACAAAACGGGTGCCTACCATTTGCACGATATCGACAGCTCAGAGACTAAGAATTTCTACTCAGATCCTACTTTGGCGGGTGCCCAGTTTAGTTGGTCGCACGATTCCGCCTGGTTGGCGTACTGTCAAAGCAGCCCTACCGGATTGGGAAATCAATCCATCTGGCTTTACAACGTTCAAGAAGGAAAGTCACATCAACTGACCAGTGGCTATTTCAACGACTCCAGCCCCGCCTTCGATCGAAAAGGCGAGTTTCTGTACTATCAATCGAACCGGCGTTTTGCGAACCCACAATATGAAGACGTTGGTACGACTTTTATCTATCGCGATACCGGAGTCTTGCTAGGCATTCCGCTGCGGAGTGACGTTGAAAATCCGCTGCTAAAGTCCATCGACGTTCAAGAATGGGATGAGGAATCAGAGAAGGCGGCCGACGACTCAGGTGAAGAATCTGAAAACGAGGACGGGGAAGAGGGGGATGATTCTGACGAGTCCGAGGAATCCGAGACAACGCCTGAGCGAGATCCGCTCAGTGGTAGTTGGTCGTTGACAGTTGAATCGGAATTGATTCCAGAATCCGATCGTAACGTCACGCTCGTCTTGAAGCGGGATGCGGATGGCTCCGTTTCCGGTTATCTGGAGACGCCTGGAGGACAAATACCTCTGGGGGATCCTACGTTCGACAAGGCATCGGGTCAGTTTAGTGCAACCGTGGAATCGCCGCTCGGAGAAGCGGTTATCGAGGGCGTTGTCTCAGGGGACTCGATGGAAGGTGTTGCAAAAATCTCTGCTGTTGGTGCTGAGTTACCATTCACGGCGCAAAGAGATTCAGCTGATGAGGATTCCGGAGAAGAGGAGCCCGGTGAAAAGGACGCCGCGGAAAAGTCAGACGACAAAGATGCGGATAAGAAAGAGGAAGCCAAGCCCCTTGAAATCGAATTTGATGGAGCAGAACGGCGTGCAATACCTCTGCCCATTTCGCCCGGACGGTTCCGGGGGCTGGTTGTCGGCTCAAAGGGGCAGCTAGTCTTCTCGCGTTTTGGCGATGAATCGGGGATCTACGTATTTGATCTTTCGGGCAAGAGCCCTTCGGCCAAACAGATTGTTGCCGGAGGCGGTGGATATGAACTGACCGCCGACGGGAAGAAAATGTTACTTTTCCGAGGAAGCTCGATGTCGATCACCGAGCCGAGTGCTGGCAAGGGATCCGGTAAAAGTGTATCGACGTCCGGGATGATGACTTCGATCGAGCCGCGTGCGGAGTGGAAGCAAGTCTTCACCGAGGCCTGGCGCCACCAGCGAGATTTCTTCTATGATCCGACGATGCACGGAGTTGACTGGGATGCAGTTCGCGTTCGTTACGAAAAACTGCTCGATGATGCAACCAGTCGTAATGATGTAGGGTTCATTATCGCGGAGATGATCTCCGAGCTGAACGTTGGCCACGCGTACTACCGCGGATTGCCGCTGGATAGTGGTACCCCGAGTTCGCAAACTGCGGTATTGGCCGGCATGCTAAAAGCGGAGGGTGACAGGTTCATTATCTCTGACCTTTGGGAAGGCGCAGCCTGGGATACAGATGCGCAAAACCCACTTCGGGTGGCTGGCGTAAAGGCGGGACAGTACCTGTTAGAAGTCGAAGGCCAGGAGTTAACCACTGACCAAAATCCTTACGCACTCCTTGATGGGCTGGCCGGTAAGCTATGCGAGCTGGTTGTGAGCGATGACGCCCAGCTGGATGATGACGATGCGAGAATTGCAGTCGTGTTGCCACGGAGCGATTCTGGCCTGCGATTCCGTGACTGGATTGAACACAATCGTGCTTACGTAGATGAAAAAACTGACGGCAAAGTTGGCTACATCTTTGTGACCAATACTGGGCAGCCTGGGCAAAACGACCTGTTCCGACAGTTCTACGCTCAAAGCGGCAAAGCGGCGTTGATCATTGATGAACGATGGAACGGCGGCGGGCAGATTCCAACGCGATTCATCGAGCTGTTAAACCGTCCTGTGACCAACTACTGGGCCAAGCGGGATGGAGTTGACTGGACGTGGCCGCCTGACTCGCACCAAGGCCCCAAGTGCATGTTGATCAACGGACTGTCAGGCAGTGGTGGGGATATGTTCCCAGCTCTATTTCGACAGAACAAGATTGGCAAACTTATCGGACGCCGGACATGGGGTGGACTGGTGGGCATCGAAGGAAATCGCCCGCTGATGGATGGTGCCTCTGTAACCGTTCCATCGTTCGCTTACTACGAAACGGATGGGACTTGGGGGATCGAAGGGCATGGAGTAGACCCGGACATCGAAGTGATCGATGATCCAGCTCGAATGACCGACGGTGGGGATCCACAACTCGATGCTGCGATTGAGCACATCCTGTCCGAGATTGATCGTGCCGGTTATCACCCGCCTAAGCGCCCCGCCTACCCGCAACGCAGCAAGATGGGGTTGCCTAAGGAAGATTACTAACACTCTCATCAGTTAGCGTTCAGCCGCGAGACCTCGTAGATCCAGCGAGTGCCTCGCGGCGGCGTGTTGACAGCCAGAGTCTTTGCTGCGACCCGCAGCACAACATTCCAGTTGCCGTAACGGGCGGTGCCCGCCGAGAGATGGCCTAGTAATTCTGTTTTAAAAACCGGCTTCGCGAGGCGACTTCTTCGGCGTTTTCACTTTCGCTAGTCGAGAGGGCGACTGACAACCAGTTGTCACGCATTTCGACTTGAGAAACCGCCAGGCCAGCCGCACGTGGGTCGTTCTGCCAGCGTTCGCTGATTAGCGCGATGCGTGGACGCGAAACGAATACTTTTGCAAAGATGGTTCTGGCGAGTAGACGTTGCCCGACCGTAGCGGTGCGCGGCGTCATGATTTCGACCGTTCCAGTACGGATCAGTTCCGCCTTTAGGCCCTCTGCGATCGGCACGTAACTGCTGGTGACAATTAGCTTGCCAACTGCCTTCTTGCCGCCACGCGAAAGCTGCGCGATCCTGAGGGTCAGCCGTAGGCGTCCGTCTGCGATGTCTACAAATGCAGGGCGTTGTTCGGCGAAACGAATCGTCACATCGTCAGGGATTTCGTCGCTCAGCTGCCAATCATCACGACCGAATACTTCGGTGATTCGCGTAGCAAGTTCCGTGAGCTTCCATGTCCGCCCGCCCAGATTTAGATTGGAAATGGTGTTGTTGATCGTGCTTTGGTGCACTTGCATGCTCATTAGGCTGTCGGTTGGTGCGCGAGGGCGCGGGCTGTGTGAGGCCATTTGGTCGTGCCCAGCGACACGGTAACGAACTTCCAAACGCTGCGGCGTGGTGCTCATCGACACCACCATCGGGTCGAGATCCAGGCGGTGGAGTGGTCCGGTGATGCGTCGTTGCAGCTCGTCTTCAGCTTTGCGGAGTTCGGTGTTCAATCGACGGTCGAATTCTTCGTCCGCTTCCTGAGCCATGATGCGTTGCGAAATGCGTTGGGCGAGTGTTCGTTTTTGATCGAATTGCTCGCGCACGATGACTCGAATGAAGTCGCCGATGATTGGCAGACCGTCGAAATCGGTGCTCATCTTCCGCAGGTACTCGCGACTGCTAACATTCGTGGGATCGCTGGACACGGAATAGCCCATTGGATCCATACGGACAAAGCGGCGTGAATTGATTTCTGCAAGCGAAGTATTGTGAAAGGTTGCAGGGCCTTTCGAACTTGCAGTGTTGGCATGAATGTTTCCCAATACGCCGATGCCAACATGCCATCCGCTAGGATCTGGCATGAAATCTAGCTGCATCTTCGTGTGTACTGTACTGTCACCGCGGGTGTCTGCACCTAGGATTCGACGACGGACGGGACGCACCTGAATATCGGCTTCCGGCAGGAGGCCTTCGAGGAGTTCGCGGCTCAGGCTAAAACGCATGTTCGCGTTGCGATAGTGATTGTTCAGCGCCACGGCTAGCGTGCGTTGAGTATCGCTGGGGCTAGTTCTGAGTACTTGGATCGCGCCTGCCAACGATTGATGATTGCGATCAAGCGGTGACAGTTCGAGTTCTTCTAGGTCAATAAGTAGTTGGCGGTAGTCCACTGGATCGCGGCTCCACGACTCCAGATGGCGAGCAAGCTCTGCAAATTCATCTTGGTCCAGGAAATCACGCTGGGGCTCTGAAAGACGTTCCCATCGAAGGCGTGATAAGGCGTTTAATGCCAAGCCGTTGCCTTCCGACCAAATGTTCTGCTCGCTTCCAACCCATTCTTGCAACTGCTCAAGTAGCAGGTATTCACGCCAGGCTTCTTCATCGCCTGTCTCGCCCAACAATGCTTCCACGTTCTCAATCGAGTTGCTGAGTGCATCTCGAGCGAGGTCAGCGCTGGAGCTACGCGAAAGCCCAATCGATGTCTCGTCAAGGCAGTTTTGGATGGCGAGCCAGATATCGACACGCCGCTCGACAGAGTAAGCTAGCGAAAGCAGTCTTCGCGCGTGAGGGTAGCTGGCAAGTCCCTCGGCGAACTGATTAGCCCACTTGGCCATCTCACGCAATTGCTCAGTGTCTTGCCGGCTCTGAGGATTTTCGAGGCCGTGAGTTGAAACTAACTGTTGCACTCGATCACGAACTTGCTCAATCCAGTTCAGAATGCTGTCGCGCTCTGTTTGTAGCAAAGCGGTTCTGCCGCTCGGCAGGTGGATTGAACGTTCAAAATCATCGTAGTCAGCTCGCGTTAATCGGTACCCAGGCTGGCAGGCATCCTCAAACGCTGCTAGCTCATCAAGCAGTTTTTGAGGACGTGGAACCAAGGCTGTTGTAACGGCCGGGATGTTACCTCTCCGCGGCGTCGCCGCAGTTTGCTCTGACACAACCCGGGTTGTACTCGACGTAACCCGGATCGGGCTTTCCAGGGCGCTATCCATCGATTCCATCAAGAACACAATTTCGGAATCGTTGTCGGTCAGGGGAAGATCGACTAGTTCGTCGTTGCCAATCGGCGCCTGTATCGCAACATTCGCGGCTGGTTGTGGAGGGCGACGCAACAGTTCTGTCGCATCGGAAGAGGCACTGGGAGTGACACGGTCAATCGTGGTTTGAGGCTGTTGAAGTCGACGATACGTGGGTGCCGCCCCGGGATCCGCGATCGGAAGTTCTTTCCCGCGGCTGGTCGATGCAGCGGCAGCGGTCGCCCGATTGGCAAAGTCTACAAAGCGATTGGATGGCAGGTGAATGTACTTGCCAACACACAGGATAAGCAGGGTCAGCGTAACGCCGACCGTCATTGCCGCCATCCAGCCTCGATATCCACGAGTGTGAACCATTAAGACTACCCTTCCAGACTCTTCGAGAACGCCCGCGTTTGAATCGGCCAGCCAGCTGCCGCGTTCATCGGCGGGTGGCTGCCAGTCATTTAGTGAACGGATCGGGGCGTCCATTCAGGGCAAGAGATCACAACGCTAGCAATCTCCGGCCAATCGCGCATCCATGCGCAATCACAGGCCGAATCGGCACTGCTTGAGCCTCCTCGCTAGTCGGTTTGAGAGGGTCTCGGGTTTATGCACGGCTGTTGGGCCACGTCGGCAATCGAGTCAAACTTTGACGATTGCGTACCCAGGCACTAGCCAAGAGATTTCGGGGTACCGTAGCAGAATTGCATGCGTTCAAGTCAACGTGGCCAGAGCCGCGTAGTCCCCCAATTCATGCACAGGGAGCGACCGCCGAATTGCTGCAATCGGGCTGCTGGCAACGAGAGTTAGGCGTCGCACGCAACAGTCCTAGTTGTTAAGGGGGCGTTGTTACGGCGGCGTCGTTAACGGGGCCTGGCGTCGCAGCGATGGAGACCAATTGATCTATCCGTAAATCAAACGAAAAAATGCTCGGCAGGTGAGGCCGAGCATTCGTGGGAGATTCTGGGTATCGAGCAGATACCACTCTATTGCTAGGGCTGATCTAGCCGCCAGCTTGCTGTTGGACTTTCAAGCGTTTTTGAATGTCAGTTTCTAGAACGCCAAACACAGCTTCGTGGCGCTGGACAGACATTTGCAGTGCCGCCAATAGACGCTTGGCGGTGTAGAAGTTCATGATAACCCGTTGGTTAACGTGAATTGGGTCCTTGGGCACGCCGACGGGCTGTGGATTCAGGCCAAAATCGACGATCAATTCTTCTGGCGAACCCGTTACGCGGCAAAAGTTTGCGTAGCTGGAGTTGGCTTCTTCGTCATTTACTTGCACCTGAACTTGTTGCGGCTGTTGCTGTTGTGGTGCGGCCGCAGCGGCTCCTTCTGCCTCAGCAGGTGCTGCATTGTCTTCAGTTTGTGACATCTAGACTGTCCTTCCTTTCCTCGAAATACTGACGCACAAGCCGATCGCTCGTTCATGTGCGTTTACGATTTTGTCACGCACCGTTATTGTGCGCTAAAAAGTGAAACATGCGGCTCGAAAGGGGGCCAATTTTCAATTTCTGCTACATCTCGAACTTGAACGTCTTTGCGCAGAACCTGTAAAGTCGCCAACCTAACGAACGGTAACCAACGTAAATCTTTGCCTGGCCACGATAGCCGCTCCGCAGCGGAATTTCTACGTTCTCTAGTGGCACTCGAGCTTGATATGAAGTGCTGATCGGTCGAAGGCGTCCTGAAGCATCCATTTCGGTATCCAGCCGACCGCCTGACTGCAGCGACAAGTTCTCTGGTGAGACCTGCATTTCGGTTTCAGCGATAGTTGCGATCTTACCACTGAAGGTGTCCAGTCTGGCCGAATCGATCTTGATGTCCGCTTCCATGCCCTCATCGACCAAGTCGATGTCGTGTTGATCGACGACCAACACGGCCTCCATTCGGGACGGGTCGCCAACGTAACACAGAAGGTCGGATTCAGCAAAGTAAGCGTTGCTATTCTTGCTGGAAAATGGACTTCCGCTCCAAGTCGGCAGTTGTTCCTCTGCATCCTGTTTGGGTTCAGGTTTGGGAGGGGCCGGTAGGATAACTCCATCGACCTTACTCTTGATTTCCAGCAGATCGACCTTGGTGCGGTATTCGGCTTCCTTGGCCAAGCTGGCGGCTACGATTTCTTCCTGCGTTTTGATTTGGTAAGCGGTCTCTTCGTCACGGCTACGCATTCGCCGCATAACTTCGAGCTTCTTCTCTGCTACGGCGCGTTCGCCGATGTACTCGACCAGCTGACTGCGAATGTCGAGACTTTCAAGCTGGGCAATCGTTTCGTCCTTAGTGACAGTATCGCCAATTTGCTTGTTCAGGGAGACTAGTTTCCCCGGCACGATCGTGAAGACTTGTTCGGCATCCTGCGGCTCAATTACCACAGCGCAATCGACGTGGAAGGGAAGTGGGATGAGGCAGACGCAGGCGACAACAGTTCCGACTACTCCCAGACTTGTTAGAACGTTTTTTCTTTTCATCTTGCTAGCTTTGCCGGGGGTACGGAAGAACTTAATGGACTGCCAAATCGGTTGAATGATCATGCCGGCCAGACCGGTGACCGCAATCAGGCGTCCGAGTGCCTGAAGGCCGTAGGGTTCGAGCACCTTCATCAGAAACATCATGATTGAGAACACTACGACCCATCGGTAAACGATGGATGCTACGGTGTACAGCGCGAACCAAAATTGCTTGCGTTGGGGCAAGAATGGGTTTTCTTGTAGTTCGAGTCCCAGACAGTATTTCTGAAACGATCGTTTGAGGATCTCGGTTGCTTTTTGGCGAAGGTTCGGGATTTCCAGGATGTCCATGATGATGTAGTAACCGTCGAATCGCAGGAGCGGGTTACCGTTGAACACCACCGTGCTGACCGAGCAAATGAACATCACTGATAGACATAGGAAATTGAACATCCCATCTTGGCTGAACCACCATAAATAGGTTGCGATCGATGCCAAGATCAATTCCACGTACATTCCGGCGGCACCAATAAACACCCGGTGCCATTTGTTCGGCAGCATCCACGAATCAGACACATTACAGTACAGGCAGGGCGTGAACACGAGGAACATAAATCCCATCTCGTGACATTCGCCGCCGTAGCGTTTACAGCTGAGTCCGTGGCCGAATTCGTGCAGGATTTTGACTAGGCCCATCGTGATGCCCAGATAAATCCAATTGTGGGCCGCGAAGAACTGCTCAAATGTGGGAAGTTTGGATTGGAACTGTTGGAAGTTTGTCAGCACCAGCATGATCGCGCTGAGTCCAAACAACGCGATGAAGATCAATGCAGGGACCGTGAACAGCCACCAAGTAAACGGATTCAAGAAATTTAGGATGCGTTCCGGATCGACACCGCGAAACCGGAGCGCAAAGATGTTCGATAGCTTGCCGAGCAGTTCTTTCTTTTTCTTTTGGTCGCCGCGGCGACGTAGCTGAGTTCCCTGGCCGTTGGCTTTAGAGATCACCAAGCCGCTGCGGTGAAGCATACCGACGAATTGTTGCAGGTCCTGAAGTGTGATTCGCTGGGGCGCGAATTCGGCCTGGAAGCGATCCTTGATCTGCTGCAGGCTGATTTGCCCGTCCAGCATATTAAGGATTGCAAATTCTTCTTCGTGGAAACGGTAGTAATTCAGGCCAACCGGCTCTTTGACAACCCAGTACACCCTACCGTGGTAGCGATGTTTTTTACTCTCCAAGTCTGGTCGACGACGCAGCTGCAGTGGCCGCATCGCGCTGTTAACCAGACTGTCTTGCATCGTTGTCATGTAGGACGCCTACCGGTGTTTGGATTGATGTTCTGCGTTGACTTTGTGAGTGGCAAGGTGCTAGCTGCAGATGGTATGTGATTTGCCGACCACGAAGCGGTCAGGTTTATCTAACGAACTGCACCCTGAATGCTCGCGAGTCGCGGTCGTCGCGATCCCTACGGCAAAATAATCTCAATGCTGGCAATCATGTCTTCACGCAGTAGCCAAGGGCCACCTGGGTAGAGTCGCTGGTTCTGAATGCGAGCAGATACGTCGACTTCACCTGCAATCAAACGGTGCGACACGTAATCCACAACAGATTCTTGACTGAATTCATAGGATGACACTTGCACCTTAATGATCACTTTTGCCCCTTTCAGCTCACTGGGAGTAACTTTCGAGTTCTGCTTCGATACGGGAACAGTTTCTTCATCGCCGTAGGGATTAGGCGGTCGCGATGGCCGTGCGCTGTGGATAGGCACTCGGGCAACGACCTTCATTTCGCTCAAATTCACCATTTTGAAAACCGGTTCGCCCGCCCGAACCCACTCGCCTTTGTTGCGCATCCGTTCGATGACTAAACCACTGGTCGGTGACTTGATGCTATACTGCTCAAGCTTGACCTCTTCCGCCCGGAGTTTCTCAAGAGCAACTTCGACGGCCATCTTTTGCTGTTCTTTTTCATCGATCTTCACACTCACGCCCAAACTAGCGCGGGTTTCTTCCAGTTGGGCATCTCGGAGCGCCGACTCGCCCATGGCGTTTTGATTGACTAGATACCTGGCCTCGGCCAGTTTTTGTTTGGCAACGTCCCAAGTCGCTCGCGCGAACTTGATGTCCGCTGTTTGAGCTTCGGTCTTCTTGGCCGCGGCAAGTTCCGTTTTGGCCACTGCGACCGCCGCCTGAGCCACACGGTCATCAATGCTCACGGCAAGCTGGTCGGACGGAATCTCCGCACCTTCCTCAACCATTACTGATTTGATGATGCCATCGGCTTGTGCGGCGACCTCAATCTCGGGGTATAGCAGTTTGATTTGCGCGTTGTCCAACTGAATTTGGTTTTGTGACTGCGCCGCCGAGTAATTGCATACGCACACGATCACATTAAACGCAATCAGGCTAGCGGAAAGCTGGCGCCGGAGGAGATTAGACATAGATTCGGGCCTTTTACTTGGCTGTAGATTTTGTTTGATTGATTGTGTTTTCGATAAGTAAACTAAGAAACGACTAGAATAGAACGTTCGCTTGCACCCACTCGACGACTTCGTGGAACCATACGGTTGCGGCACTTCTTCGGCCGCAAGTAACGTCCGCTCGCACTTGGGCTCCGGCTAGGCGAGATATCCCTTCCATTGAATCTGGGGCAACGCGCATTTTCACGATCGCTCCGTCGGTTGCGTCTAACTCTGCACGTTCTTGGATGTTGTCTTGAAAGAGCTTACCGGTGTAGTTCTCCGATGGCTTGTTGAGCATAATAAAGTCGACATCCAGGGGCTGGCCTTTTGAGATCTTGAAGCCCTCGTCTAGCCATTTCATCCGTTTCTCAGGCATCAATAGTTTCAGCTCAAAATCCTTGGTTGGATCCGCGACTGAAACTAACATCTGTCCCGTTACAACAGGGCGTTGTCGTAGTAGTTTTTTCAAGTCCCAAGTAACGATGATGCCGTCGATCGGACTTTTGATCAGAAGCTCCGCCTGTTGAGCGAGGAGTAGTTTCCGCTGTGCCTCCAGAGACATTTTGCGGACATTGTATTCCTGTATTTGATACCGGAGCCTACTCTCTTCAATTGGGTCCATCCGGCGCAAATTCGACAGCCTGTCGAAAGCTAAAAGTTGTTCGTTTGTTTCTCTCAATTGCCCTTCAAGGGATGCGAGTCGAATTTGTAAGTCTGGGTTTTCAAGCCGAATTAGTATTTCACCGGCATCGACCTCATCGCCGTGGTCTACGAGCACCTCCGCTACGGTCCCGTCCAAATGGGCGAAGACTTGTTGTTGAACAATTGGCTCAAGCGAACCATTAGCTTCCAGGTCGTGGTCAATCTCAATGAGGAACATGGCCAGTAGGCCGACAGTGATCAGTGAAAGGACTGCCATCGTCTTGGGAAACGCGGAACCCTTGAACAGCCACATAGCGCGACCGAGTGCCCGCCAGACCGGCATTAGGAACAGATCGGTATGCTCCATCGAATTGTTCAAAGCGCGAGCAGCGTGCTCGTACACCAGGTCGCACCGGGAACGAAGTTGATCGGGTGGTACTTGGCTTTCAATTTGTTCGACGATCAAGGCGCCGATGATCTCACGCTTGGATAGATCCTCGCGCTGAACCATCTCCTTGGCCTGAACATCAGCCTCGACGACTGTTTCGGGACGACGAATCGGAAGGACTGCAATTGTTCGCCCGTGCGACAGATCGACATAGTCCTCAATCGCCTCTTCGAGCTGCGGCGGCAAATCCTCAACCGAACCGTCATACCACAGCGATTCACCGGCCGAGACAACGCGCGTTGCGAGAGTGTTCAGTGCCGTAACGATGTTTGAGCGATTCTCAATCGAGTCCTGGCCGCTGATCGCTTCTACCTTGCACTTGCGGCCCTTCTTCATTGCCACGCTAACGCGATCGCAACCGATCAGTTGCCGCCCTTCGTTGGCGATCGTAAATGCAGTGTCGCGTAGTTCTAGGTTGTCGTGTACGAGGCGAGCGAAGTGGTCTGCCTGTTGCCACATCAACTGGCGATCGGAGACCTTTTGCAGCGTATGGCCCTTGAGCCACTCGCCGATCAGGCCAGCCATCTGATCCAGGAAGCGTTGATATCCCTTCTGAATGTTGGGGGCGGAGTTTGGACGCTGAAAGACTTCTACCAAACCGGCGGGTTGTCGGCCTCCCGAAAGCGGTGCAGTCACGAGCAAGTAGTTCGTGGGGTTGCCTTCGCTTTGATCTTCGCCAAGCGTTGAGTTGGCGGGTACCAGTTCACTTTGGCGGCGAGAAAATAGCCGGGTCAACAGCTTTGCGTGCTTGTGAGCGTCTTCGTTGTCTTCCTCGAGCAGCTCTTGGTTGACATTGATTTGATAACTGAGCTTCAGCTGGCCTTCGTCGTCAAGGAGCCAGATTGCGCCGCCGACTGCCGCGAGCGCGTCGACAATCCGCTTCAAAACAGCTGGGAAGTACTCCTCGCTAGGCGAATCGGACCGTGACAGTTCCGCGATCTCGTTGATCAGCGTGCGGATCTGCTGCTTGGTCTGTTCAACGGTCTCTTGCGACGGTGTTGTGGACATAGGCGGTTCTTTTTGCGGAGGAGGTTTTTGGCGCTCGCAAAGCGTTTCGTCGGCAGGCCAATAACGCTATGCGCGGCCAATCGCAACTTGCTTAGGGTCTGACATTAAGTCGAATTTGCGGGCTCGCAAGCCTTGCTGTCGGCGGCAATTCCAAACGATTGGGGGTGGATGGACAAAGGTGCCGGTTATACCAATCGCTAGAGCTGTCGCCTTTTCGCAACACCGATCAGCGGTTGGTCGGTGGTACGCGTTTTTTCTTGCTGAGCTTTGAAAACACTGCGTATTCGGCAAGATGCGAGGAATTTCGCCGGTCCGAACAACCATTGTCTTGCCATTGGTTAATACCAAGAGTATAAACGTATTGGCGACAATAAGGAAATGGCTCTGCACAGCTTTTCCGGCATTTTCCGGATAGGCGACATCGAGCGGCGAAATGCCGGCTTTCACTCAAAATGCGGAGGCCCTTGAGCTTGAAATGCGATCGATCGCCTTCCACGGTGTTGAAGTTGACCGTGTTGGAGTTGATTTGAATGCCTCCGCAGCACGCTTTGTAGCGGCGTTGGTCGCCTCAACCCGCGTCCAGCAGCAATGTTGGCTGCCGACGGAAGTGCTTGGCATGCAAGGTGTTTCACATCAAATGCGGTTCACCATGTCAGGCTGCCAAACGATGCGGAATTACATCGAAAACGTACCTCGTAGAATTGCTGTGTGTCGGACATCTTGAATAAACAATCCCAGGTTCCTGCCGACCGCCGCTCTAAAGCCGCTCAGCAGAAAGTCGCTCAGCAGGATGTGGCTGAGCAAAAAGTTGCTCAGCAGAAAGCCATGCGTAACTCTGCACGAGAATCGCTGCCGGAAAAATCGCCAGCAACCCGAAACCGCGGCCCCAAAGCGGCAGTTGAACAACGCGAGCGGGACTTCGATGCGGCTATCGATGGACTTGCGTCCGAAGCCACCGGCGATGCAGTCGCTAGAGTCGCTCGGTTAAGTGAACTAATCGAAAGTGATTTGCCGCTTCAGTCGTTCTTAGAATTGTTGCTACCAGAGCTGGCGAGTTTGCTGGGTGGCGAGGCGGCCGTGGTTTGGATGCGTGCCGAGGGAGCCAGTGGTGCTGTCCTAGGTGTTCGGTACCGTATGGATGACGTGATCAATTCGATTGCGGGCCAGAAAAAGCATGAACGATTGGTTCAGCTGGCTTGGAAGCAGAAGCAGCCGCTGTTGGCCGAACCGGCCGGAAGAAAGCCGCTGTCGTCAGATTCCCCGGGCCCAAACTCGCTAGACGCCGCAGAGCAGGGGGGGGAGCGAAGTATTGAGCAGGAGGCGGTGCCGGGAGAAGCGCAGAGAGAACACCAGAGAGAAAAACAGGGTGATGAGCAGAGTGAAGAGCAGCCTGCGCAACCCAGTCAAGAAAATCCGACGGGACGGAGTATTCTATTTGGACCGATTCTCCACGCCGGGGAGCCGCTGGCATTGTTGGAAGTTGTGCTGGCGGAAGCCAACTCTCAGCTGACGCCGGAACGACGACAGTTGTTCTTGGACGGCATGCGTTTGCTGACTGAGCGAGTGCACCGTGGGTTGGCGCGGCGGATGTCGCTGCCCAAAGCCGCCTTGTCACGAGCTGAAGAGGATCTAGCTGCATTGCGGGAGCATGTGCAGGGGCTGCAGCAACAAATTGTTCAGCAGATCGAGATGCGGTTGCAGCGATTCAAGGGCTGGTCGTTCGATTCGCTACGTGAGAATCAATCGTTCGCAAAGGCCGTTCACCAGCTTTTGGATAGCCATGGCCTCCGAGTCGTTTGCCCCGAATGTGGTAATCCGGCTATCTTGCGATGCCTTCGGGCGGGCAATGCCAAGCACGGGGTTTTCGTTTTTGACCACTACCTCGATTCCGGCCGGACTTTCCACGGCGGCTCCACCACGGTCCCGTTGATTCGCGTTGTCCCCAAACCCGCCCGCAGAAGTGCTATCAGCAACCCAGCCTAGGCGGCCTGCGTCGTAACTGTGGAAGGATGACGCTGGCGAGCTCAACGATTGCGTAGGGTACTGGTCGACGTAAAGCTGGTGTGGACTTCCTTTGGGTCCCACCACACTGCCTCATCATTTCGTGCGCGGCCCACGAAGTCGCATATAATCTCGTGGTACGAAGGACGCCGACTCGGCGTTGTTGATGGCCCCGCGTGCTGAATGCGAGTTGAAGTAAGCTTCGATGATTCTTCATGTCGACATGGATGCATTTTATGCATCCGTTGAACAACGTGATCACCCTGAGCTGCGTGGACTGCCGATCATTGTTGGCGGTTCACCAAATGGCCGAGGTGTTGTGTCGGCAGCCAGCTATGAGGCTCGCAAGTTTGGTGTGCACTCTGCGATGCCAACGCGTCAAGCACTTAAGATTTGTCCAGATGCGATCGTCGTACGCACTCGAATGCAAACGTACGTTGAAGTTTCAAAGCAAATTCGAAAGATCTTCGCCGACTATACGCCCGTCATCGAACCATTGAGCCTTGATGAGGCCTTTTTAGACACCTCGGGGACCGAGCACTTGTTCGGCGGTCCCGTCGAGATTGGGCACCTGATACAGGATCGTATTCGCGAAGAACTCGAGCTAATCGCCTCGGTTGGTATCGCAGAGAATAAGTTCCTTGCCAAGTTGGCCAGCGACTTAGAGAAACCAGCCGGGTTCACTTTTATCGATCCAGGCAAAGTGATTGAAACACTCGCACCCTTGAAAGTCGAAAAGCTGTGGGGCGTCGGAAAACGCTCCGTAGAACGCCTAGCTGCAGCGAAATTGTTTCGATGCTCGGATCTCCAAAGCCTCACCTTGGAAGCCGCTCAAGTCTTGATCGGCGAGAAATTCGGCTCGCACCTATGGCACCTCGCTCGTGGCATCGACAACCGAAGCGTCAATTCGAACCGCAAGGCGAAATCCGTTTCACGCGAAAGAACATTTCGCCAAGATATCAGCGACTGGGAGTACATTCAAAATCGATTGCTCGAGCTGTGCGAGTCGGTAGGTGCAACGCTGCGTTCGAAAAAGTTAAAGGGCCGAACGGTCAATCTAAAACTACGCTTCGCAGACTTCCGGACCATTACACGTTCGGCCACTTTGACCGAGCCCATCTCGACTACACAGGTGATCTGGGAAACAGCCAATAAGCTTCTAAGTAAGGAAATGCCGGGGGCTGGCAAGGCGGTCCGTCTCGTAGGAATCGGACTCACGAATTTTGAGGCCGCTGGTCCGCGACAGCTCATGTTGTTTGACGTGCAAAGCGTGAACTGCGACATCGAAAAAACGGGCGATAACGCCGGAGCTCGGCCAGGCAAAGGTGCTGGCGCTCGCCATGACAATGAAGACCGGCAGCTGGGAGACAGTAGTGAAGCCAGCGCTGAACAGAGTGTTGTTCAGGCTACACGACGAGATCTGGCATCGAACTCGGCATCGCAGCAAGCCGTCGAAGCAGCCGCGGATGCCATTCGTGCCAAATTCGGTAGTGAAGCGGTGCGGCGCGGTTCAACTCTCGATCGTGAACAACGCCTGCAAAGCGAAGGGTAAGCTGGCAAAGAGCGAGCAAAATAGCTGCAATCCAGATGCGGTTTCCCGAAAAGTTTGAGTCGGCATTCGGCGGCTTTCCGTTGTAAAGTGGCGATATTGCGCCGCGCCAAAGGAGCGTATAATCATCCGCTCGGCAAGTCGTTGGTTGGTCAATCGACGTAACGGTCGGTGGAAAGTCCGCAAGGCTCTGGACCTGAGAATCCCAAACTAGCCGAGATTCATGGTTGCTTCACTTCGTGTCGAAAACTATCTACAATTCGGGGGTCGGAAAGACCCATAAGTGGTGTGAAAACCAGTGTTGAAACCCACGGGTGATACGTTGCCTGGAGTGCAACACCGGTGAATGCCACAGACGTTTGCCTCTGGCCCGCCCCTCCAAGCCGATGGCTCGGATGGCTTTTGCTTGACAGGATAAGCTATGACTGAACCAGTGGTATTTGTGATTGATGACGAAGTGGCCTCACGAGAGGTGATCGCCGAACTGGTCCGTTCGATGCATTTGCCTGTGCGCGAGTATCCATCGGCTGAAGCGTTTCGGGAAGCTTACAAGGGCGAACGGCCGGCTTGCATCGTATCTGATCAACGAATGCCAGGTATGAGCGGTATCGACTTGGTCGAATGGCTCCGCGAACGTGAGCTTACTATTCCCGTGGTCATGGTCACGGCGTTCCCGGACACCCAATCAACGGTTCGTGCTGTGCGAGGCGGGGCGATGAGCCTACTTGAGAAACCTTTTAGCAAAGAGATGCTCTGGAAGGAGATCTTGGAAGCTATTCAGCTCGACCAAGAAAACGCTGTCCAAGATGCCGAGCGAGAAGAGGCCCGCGAGAAAGTAAGCTCCCTGGCCGAGGCTGAACAACTCGTTGCACAACTGCTTCTGGATGGTCACCCGAACAAGGTGGTCGCGAGTCGCTTGGATGTCAGTCTGCGAACGGTAGAATCTCGTCGTGCGTCTATTTTCAAGAAACTTGGCGTCAGCTCAATTGCAGGCATGGTTCAGACGTGGCTGCTCGCCAAGAGTCGCTTTTAGTTTTCGTTGAAACGGAAACACTTGTCTTAGCTGACCTGGGAACAACCCAGTGCCGTCTTGAAGTTCTTCCAGTCATGACCTCTCGCGTGAGCATCTATCGCACACAGCACTCTCCTGCGGCTCGGCAGCGACTTCTTTGCAGCTTCTTCTTTGTAGCGACTTCCCTAGCGACTTCTTTTTCTAGATCCTTGGTTTTCGATCAGCGCTCAACACCGCCTGCACGAGCGCAATAGTAAGCATCCCACTTGCTTAGGTTGTCCGGGTAGAATAGAGACTGTGACTTTCGCACAGCGGTATCTGACAATTGATTGAGAAGAATCGCGATTTGACCGAGCAAATTCAGATTGGCAAATTCGTTTCGGCGGCCTACGATCGCCATCGCCTAACTTCGTTGGCTCTGGTGTTTTCCAATGTCATACCGTTGATTGGTGTGCTGTTCTTCGGCTGGCTCATCTTTGATGTTGTACTGCTCTATTGGATTGAAAACGTCATCATCGGCGTATTCAACTTGATAAAGATCATTTGCTGCTTTCCTAGCTTGGAGGCAGACACAAATCAGGTAGGCAGTTCGAGTCGCCAAAACTTGAGCGAGGAAAGCCACCCGGGAGTTCAGGCAGCACATGCGGCAATCGAATCGGGCCTGGCCGGCCAATTGGTAAAAGTCTTCTTGGTACCGTTCTTCACGGTTCACTACGGCATGTTTTGCTTCGTACATGGCGTCTTTATTGTCAACATTCTTGATCCCGACACCGAAGGATTTGCAAACCCGTTTGCGGCAGCTGCGGAGAAACTCCAGGTTGCTTGGTTTGCCATAGCGGTACTTGGCATGCTGGCCAGTCACGGCGTGTCTTTAGTTTCTAACTTCTTCTTGAAAGGCAAGTTTCGTCGTACGCAACCGTTCATTCTTATGTTTTCGCCATACGGCAGGATCGTGCTTCTACACATTGTGATCTTGTTTGGGGCGTTCTTGACAATGAGCCTCGGATCTCCGATCTGGTTGCTTGTCTTGTTTGTTGTACTCAAGACGATTTTCGATCTCGTCATTCATCTTGCCGCCCATTCCATCACGGCTGCTCCAGAGGATAGCTAGCAGTAGTTGTCTGGGAAGTCGGTTTGTTGCATACAGGTTGCGTTTCAGCTTCACGTTCCGTTAGTCGAGCACCACGATGGCTCATCAAAAACCGAATCTGCCGTCCAAGCGATGTGCCGTTTGTGGTCGACCATTTCAATGGCGAAAGAAATGGGCGAACAATTGGGATGCTGTGAAATACTGCAGCGAGCGTTGTCGGAGAAATGCCAACAAGGGAGCTAAGGATTCTAGCCCGAGAGTGTCATGAGTGAGACCGCATCATCGTTTCCAGTTTCGGGAGTACTTTATGTACCGTCGTGTTTTCTTGACAGCCGTAGTATTTGTTGCTTTTTGTGCGTCTTCGGGAGAGTGTCTGGCCAAGCCTCAAATTACGCTGCTGGGGACAATTACAAAATGGCAATATCCAGGGTCGAAGCTTGATCGATCGACCATGTCCGATGGTGAGACATTCAATTCGGATGGGGAACGGACAGTTCCTTCTTCCTTGCTTCAGACAACGATGACGACCTCGGACTCTGCCGATAAGGTCGTGGAGTTTTATCGAAAGCTGCTCAAACCAGACGCTAAACGGCTACCGATTGCTGAGGACTCGGATCGTTCGGTCCTTTTCCGTGATGCGACGGGCGACCTACCAGCCGCGATGCATATTGTGCTCGTGAACTCACTAGAAAGCTCGACCACTATCGTGGTAACACAGGCAGAATCTAGCGGACCCACTCGAATCGTCTGGCAACAGTACATTCGCCACAAGATGCCCCGCCAAAACGCGGGAGTAAAACCAAGGTGATAGAACAGCTGTCTGCATCGGTTAGCCGCAGCGACAAAAAAAATACTATTTTAGCAACGCAGCAAGATACTGCCCGGTCTTAGAGTTTGGCGTTGCGGCAACCTCTTCTGGAGTTCCTTCCGCTACGATCTCGCCACCATGCTGGGCAGCACCGGGGCCGAGGTCGATAACGTAATCACTGGCCGCCACCAAGTGCATATTGTGTTCGACCATCACAACACTATGCCCTTTGTTAACCAGCTTGTTCAGGCAGCCAAGCAAATTGACCAGGTCGTTAGGATGCAACCCGATGCTCGGTTCGTCCAACAGGAACAGGCAACGCTTTTTCCCTTGTGTGACGAGATGAGCTGCAAGTTTTAACCGTTGGTTTTCACCATCACTGAGCGTGCTGGTCGACTGTCCGAGCGGCAGGTACCCCAAGCCAGCATCGACTAGGACTTGCAACCGTTGCTGGACGGCCGGTTGTCCGCGGAAAAACTCGAGGGCATCGCTAGCGGTCATGGCGAGCACATCGGCGATATTTCGGTCTCGATAAGTCGCCTGCAGTACCTCTGTTTTGTAACGAGTTCCTTGGCACTCTGGACACGTCATCTTTACATCGGCCAGAAAGTGCATGTCGATTTCGAGAGTCCCGTCTCCTCCGCAAGTTTCGCACCGACCTTTCGGGCTGTTAAAGCTAAAATGCCCTGGGGTCAAATTCAGCAACCTGGCAGAGGCGGTGCCTGCGAAGACTTTCCGGATCTCATCCATTGCCTTCACCACCGTCGCCGCATTGGAGCGACTTGACTTGGAGACTGCGGCTTGTGTGACCAGGACGCTTTGGTCGACGGTCCTGCCGAGTGCCAGGCTCTTGTACGGTAGGCCCTTCGAAGAAGAGCCCTCGAGCGAATGCTGGACGGCGTGGTAGAGAGTTTCGTGGACGAGCGAACTCTTGCCGCTACCGCTTACACCGGTAACGCTCACGAGACAATTAGCTGGAATTCGGGCCGTGATTTTCTTGAGGTTGTTTCCCGTGCAATCTCGTATTTGAATCCACTTTTTGGGCTCACGCCGCACGCGTCTCTCGGTAACCTTGCGTCGCCCGGAAACATAGTCAGCAGTTAGACTCTCCCCCTTTTTTGCCTTAGCTAACGGCCCGGCATAGCAGACGTTTCCACCTTCTGTCCCGGCCCCCGGTCCAAGCTCGGTTAGCCAATTGGACCGTTTAATGAGAGTTTCATTGTGTTCAATCATTACGACCGTATTGCCGCGATTTGCCAGTGCGACAATGGCGTCGCCAAGCACAGCTGTATCATCGGGATGCAAGCCAACACTCGGTTCGTCGAGCACGTACAGCATGTTGACGAGGCTCGAACCGAGTACCGATGCAAGTGCTGTTCGCTGGATTTCCCCACCACTTAAGGTCCGAAGTGGCCGGTCGAGTGAGAGGTAGCCCAGGCCTACTTTTTCCAGGTATTCCAACCGTTCAAGGGTGCCCGCCAGGGGCAGCCGGGCAATGTGCATCGATTGGGGGGCAAGCTCCAGCGAATCCAGGAATCTGCGAAGCTCACCGGTCTCCATCGCGGAGAGCTCAGCGATACTCCGGCCGGCTATCTTGTAAGC
>DNPC01000291.1 GCA_003501565.1 Planctomycetaceae bacterium
TTCTTTTTGATCCAACACTCGGGAGTGGCAGGGCTGATGGTAGACAACTTCCATCGGCGTGGGGCGAAAATCCAGTTCAAGTTGACCGCGACCGTGGAGCCGCCAGAGGTAACTGGAGACTTCATAGCAATTGGCCGCTATCAGTTCAGTTTCCTCGCCGGGCAACAAGCTTGGGTACTCTTGCTGGAGGCAAAGTGCCGCTGATGGTTCCGACGTCACAATGTCGTAGCCCTGCCGAACCGCCTCGGCGAGGATCTCGACGTTTGTGCGGATTAGTTTACGGGCCTGGGCGATTTCACCGGAGCTGATCATTGCCGCATAGGACGGCGTTTGATTGGCGGGGACGTAGACTTCGATGTTTTGGTGCTGCAAGACCTCGACGATCGCACGACCCAACAAGGGATTGTGTTGATTGACATACTGATCTGCAAAGTAAGCTACCTTACGAAGTGAAGCACCCCGGGAGGTCCGGGCTAGCTTTGCTCGGGATGCCCAGTTCAAGAAGCTGCGTCGGGCCACCTTGGGGAGTTTTCGGCTTTGCCCGATTCCAAAGATCTTTTCCAGCAGCCAACGCATAAACGGATTGCTCAGCGACCAATTCGCAACTCGTGGCATGCGGCTGGCCCAATAAGCCAGCAGGTCAAGCCGGTTCAGCAACCGGTCGCGAATTGACAAACCGTGGCTGGCGACATGTTGTGCTTTTGCCTCCAAGACAAGTTTGGGAATATTGACTGAAGCCGGGCACTCAAGTCTGCACTGGTGGCAATTGAAGCAGAGATCACTGATGCCTTTCATTTCGCGACTTTCAAAGTCGGCGGCCTCCAGTGATCCAGTCAGTACACCACGCAGCAGATTTGCTTTTGCACGTGGGGATGCTTCTTCCCCCTTATGAACGCGAAACACTGGACACATGCGTTCGGCTTGAGCGCTGGTGCGGCAACGTCCACAACCATTACAGCTTCGCGCTGTGTAGCTTAGCGAGTTTTCTGGCCAGTCGAGAATAATGGGCAGCGTGCTGGACGCGGGCAAGGATGTCTCGGGTGCACTGTCGAGTTCGGCGGCCGGAGATTCTGTCATGCCGGTATCGACGCCCGCGCTGAAGCTAGCGACGACAGCATCGAATTGTGGAACCGGCCGAAGGTTCTCGTTGACTTTGGGTGGTGTGGGACTGAGAAACTTACCAGTATTGAGTACTCCGTCGGGGTCAAAGACTCGCTTTACGCGCCGAAATAGCTCAAGTCGGGGACCCAACTGCCGTTCGGCCCAACCAGCTCGTGAGAGCCCGAGGGCGTGTTCGCCAGACACGCAGCCGTCAAACTGAAGCACTTGTTCATAAATCAGCTCGCTGAGCCGCGCGAGCTTTACTTGGTCCTTTGGGCTGGCTAGATCAAGAAACGGTCGAATATCGACTTGGCCCTGCAAGGCATGAGCGAACAGTGTCGCAGTGACGCGCTCAGACTTCAAAACATCCTGCAGCACTCGCAAGAATTCCGGCAGTCGGCTTGGCGGAATCGCGATGTCTTCGACAAATGGCAATGGCCGCATCGATCCCTTGAGTCGATAAAGTCGCGGAATAACGCGCCTTGCTAATCGCCAAAGCAAGTTGCGTTCTTCGCGGTCGGTCGTTAGCCGGTAGGAGACGATATTGCGATTGCGACGCTGCTGCCGATGAAGGATCTGGTTAAGCTGTGTGCGAACGCTAGTTGGATCCTCGCCTTGAATCTCTACCAGCAGCATCGCTTCGGCGCCGCGCGGAATGATGGTCTCGTAAACCGGTTCGGTTTCCCGTGCGATTTCGAGTAACCGTCGATCCATCAAGTCGCAGGCGGCTACGTTGCGGCCAGCCAAGTCCACGGCTGCCTTCGCGGCCGATTCCAGTCGACTGAAGAACACAAGCATGAGGCCGCGTACTCTGGGGATCGGTTGGACTCGCAGCGTCGCCTCAGTGATAACCCCTAGAGTACCTTCGGCCCCACACATGAGTCGAGCAAGATTGACGCGGTCGCCATCAAGTACCTTTTCAACTCGGTAGCCACAACCTCTCGATACATCCCCCCAGGGAGGCCGCATGAGTAGCGCGGAAGCTTGTTGCAATAACAGCCCAACGTCACGGGCCAGCTGCCCACCGAGTGAATCAGCTGCGTTTTCAGCCGCCCAGTCGTGTTGATTCAATTCAACCATCTCACCGCTGGGCAAGACGACTTCCACGCTTTCCACACAATCACCGGTTGAACCGTATTGGGGAAAGTGACTGCCGGCGGCATCGATTGCCAGCATGCTGCCGATTGATGAGACACTGCGCGTGGCTGGATCAGGTCCGAACAACCTGTTGTACTTGCCGATTGACCGATTTAAGTCCGCCTGGACCACACCGCATTGAACCCGAACGGTGTCAGATTGTGGTGCATCAACCCGTCGCATGTAACGCGACAGGTCGAGTACAATCCCACGGCCGAGCGATTGGCCGGCTAGCCCGCTGCCACCGCCGCGTGGATACACATTTAGGTGGTT
>DNPC01000632.1:0-25207 GCA_003501565.1 Planctomycetaceae bacterium
CGACCGGGCCTGAAGGCCACCGTCTATTTTTCAGATGGAAGCAGCCATGAAGCCCTTACGCTGGGAATGAATCGCGACTTAGATGCCGGATTGATGCGAATTGTTGGTGAGGACGGACGTAAGTGGCCCCATGCTTCGGTTGCCTCGGTCGGCGATGGGAGTGACCTGAAGATTCGCGAGGGCCAGTGGTGTATCGCCGCGGGGTATCCCGGTGGATGGGATGATCAACGTGGCATGGTTGTACGTGTCGGTAGAATCCTACGTATCATGAAGGGCAGAGAAGGTCCGCACACCGTAAAGACTGATTGTGCGTTGATCGGTGGGGACAGTGGCGGGCCGCTCTTCTCACTGGACGGGCGTTTGATCGCCGTGCATTCGCGAATCGGTTCCGACATAAACGACAACATGCATGTACCAGTAAACGTGTTTAGCGCTGGCTGGGATAGAATGGTTGCAGGCGACGTATGGGGGACTTTACCCGGGTACCGTCCAGTCATCGGCGTGCGAGGAAATCGGGATGCCCAGAACGCACTGATAGAATCCGTAACGCCCGACGGTCCAGCTGCCCGAGCTGGCATGCAGAAAGGTGATATTGTCCTGAGTGTTGATGGGCGTTCGATTGCGAATTTCAAGGATCTACAGGACGCGGTGCTCGAGGCGTTGCCAGGTGATTTGCTGAGCGTCGTCGTGATTCGCGGCGATCAACGACTGAGGCTGCGAATTCGCGTCATGGCTGCGGGATAGTCGCTATCTATCCTAAAACGGCGTGCGGAACCTGCATGAACAAACGAAGTTGCTACCGAGACCCCACTGACGAGTTATACCGACTACAATAAGACGAGCCTTCAGTGCGTTCGACCCCATGCCGAATGCTCGCAGGCTACTTCCGCTCTACCGGACCCAACGACACGTTCTGTCAATTTGCAGCGTGGTTGAAGAAGTGAAGGAGAATCTGTGAGGGACATGCTCAACAAGACTGCTCACCTTCTAGGTGCAATCGCAATATGCAGTTGGGTCGGCGTCGAGTGCGGCAAGTTCATCAGCGAGCGGACTGCCCCAAAGCCGATTGAGATTGCCAGCGAGCGGCCAAGTGAGACGTTGGTCGATACCACGGGGCGTTATGTTCAGGATCCACCACGTCGATCGAGTCGGCGACTGGCGATCCCAACGCCGCGCGATATCAATAAACGCGGCAACAGTTTAATGCTTCAAACGTTCGAACCAATTGTCGCTCCGGTTCTGCCTAGCACTGTACGCGTGACGATTCGAGGTCGACAAATCGCACTGGGCACTATCGTCGATAAAGACGGTTGGATTCTCACCAAAGCTTCTGAGCTTCCCGCGGTTGGCGGCCAAGTGGGCAGCCAAAGCCTCGTCTGTTCTCTTGCAAACGGCTCAGATTATCGCGCTGAGGTTGCCGCATCTGACAAAGAAAATGATTTGGCGTTACTGCACGTCGAAGCCAGCAACTTGACGCCTGTTGCTTGGGCTCGCGAAATCCCAGGAAGAGGTAGCTGGTTAGCGACCCCGGACCTTTACACAACACCAGCCGCAATCGGAGTGCTTAGCAGTGGATTGCAAAAGGTACGGCGACAGAATGCAGTACTGGGAGTTAAGCTAGGGGACGGAGCTGACGGTGCTGTCATCGAAGAAGTGCTGCCGACCAGCGGTGCGAAGGAAGCGGGTTTGAAAGTTGCCGATGCGATTGTTGCGCTCAACGGCAACCCCATCCGCAACAGCTTGGCGTTCCGCAATCAAGTTACAGATCTCTATGGTGGCGATCCACTGGAGCTTGAGATTGTTCGCGGCAAGCGGCGGCTCAACCTTACGGCGCGACTAATGGACCTGTCTGAGGAGCTCCTGGATGAAACGGATATGGAAGTCAGCGGTGAAGTAAGCCATCGTTCTTCTGGCTTTGAAAGCGTGATTCTTCACGACTCCGTCCTGCGTCCAAACCAGTGCGGTGGCCCGTTAGTCGATTTGAATGGTAATGTTGTTGGAATCAACATCGCACGCGCCGGACGCGTGCACTCGTACGCTTTACCAGCTCCCGCGGTACGCAAAGTGGTAGAGTCTCTGAAGGAGCAAGCATTGCTCGTTTCTGCCCCCTCAGCCGCGGATGGGCAGATCCGCTAGTTGATCTCTTCTGAGTTATCCCGCTCCGGTAGCTCAGCACTTCGCCTTCCATCGCGTTGGCATACGCTGTAGTGGTCATGGACCGCGTTAATGGCTAGTGGTGCGCCGACGTCCCAGCAGATTTGCCAGGTTCGTCAACGAATGCTTCCTGTGAATTAGGCCCCGAGTCAATCGCTGCACACTACGAAGCCTACGTGGCTAAGAAGGCAGCTCGGCCGTTTCTGGTTTGATGATGGCTGCGATCAAAAGACCTGCGAGCGTCCATGACAGAATGTCGTAGGCATAGTGGAATCCGGCCCACACCGGCGGATAGTGCCACCAGATCATGTTGCCAACGTCCGCCCAGGTAGCGATCAGAAAACCCATCGCGAGAACATAGCCAAAGCGGGATGAGAAGCTCGGCAAATTAAGGCGGGCGACCACGCCTGCGGCAAAGGCGGCACACACGAACATGTGGAATATTCCACCACCCATCATTGCCCCCATGGATGCAGATTTCTTGAAGTACACAACCGCCATCGAGGAAGTGGTCGAATCAGCGTCCGAGTAATCTGGATAGAAGTAAACCCCCGACTCATCCAGAGACATGATCTGGTCGGATGCAATATCCTCGGGCAAAACTCCTGCCGGTCGAAGCGCGGGCATCAGTATTCCCCACCACAGGAACCCGAAAAAGAACAATAAAACGGCTGAGACTAGAGCGGCAATTAGGATACGCATTGTGGTTTCTACCTTCGCTGAATACCGTGGACGTCGCGGCTAGTGTACTTAGAAAATCAGCGGGCGGCAGTACCGGTTGAGCTGGCGAATGCCAAGCTCGGATGGCCCGAATGGCGTTCGCGAGCGTCTTATAGTTCGGAGATCGTTCCGGTGCTGTCAGCAAACGAGTCTGCGACACCCAGCCGTTCCAACATCGTGGCGTAGAGATTCGAAAGCGGTAGATCTTCGCCTTTAGCTTGGTCCTGCCATGGTTCGCGTTTACCCAGCCAGGGCCCACCTTGGAAATTCATTCCAGCGTGGTTGATGTATTGTCCATGCCGCAGGCCCAAGTGCTTTCCGCCGGCTACGATGATTGGGTAGTTCCGCGACAGGTGAAACGCGCTGGACGCGGAACCGAAAAGCAACAGCGTGTTGTCTAGCATCCTGCCGGTGCTAGCTGGTTCGGGAGTCGATTTTAGCTTGGTTATGAATCGTCCAAATTCTTCATGCAGAAACCGACAGTAGATTCCGAAGTTCTTCCAGCCATCCGGGTTCTTGGTTTCATGAGAAAGTTGATGAGCAAGATTGAAGCCAACCGCTCGTGCCAAGTGATCGCTGCGGCCAACTCCGTTTTCGCGCCCAATTTGATAGGTTGCAACTCGCGTCGAGTCCGTTTTAAAAGCCAGATAGATTAGGTCGAACATCGTTTGTAGATATTCGCGTGGTTCATCGGTTGAAAGTTCCAGATTGAGCTGACTCCCGTCAACTTTTGGAAGCGGAGCTCCCAACCAGCGTTTCGCTTTCTCGACCTTTATCTCAGCCTGCCGGACTGAATCCAGGTATTCGTCGAGTTGTTGGCGTTCGTCCTTCGATAATGAACGCCGCAACCGGCGCGCGTCCTCTTGCATTTCATCTAGCGCGCTGCGTGACAACGCCAAACGTTGTGCCGAACCAGTGTCGCTACTTACAAACAATTGATCGAACAATTGTTTGGGACGATGCTCGGCTGGAATCGGCCGGCCGTTGCGATCAAAGGAAATTGTGTGAGTGCCGCGAGCGGTCCCAACACCTCCATCGGTGGACATCACCAGCGAAGCAAGCCTTGTTTGGTCGCCAACATGCTGTGCATAAACCTGATCCAGTGAAATCGTATTTGCATACTGTCGATCCCCTCCACCGGTGGCTGCTGCTGTTAAGAACTGGTCCGCATTGTTGTGCCCATGGACATCGCGCGAGTTAGGATGCGAGAAACCGGACAGCACGGTCAACTCGTCTTTTAGCGGCGTTAGCGGCTTCATGCAGTTGGTGAACTCGAATTCCGTTCCACTGCCGTGCGGAAACCAGGCCCAGTCTTGGTAGGCCGGATCTTCGGGCAATGGCATTGGTACACCGTCGGGAAAGTAGAAACAAGCGAGCCGGCGTGGTGCAACGCTTTCCGAAGCGGCTCGCAACTGAGAAGTGAGCGAGGAAAAAGCCGGAAGCGCAAGCGCAATTCCGCTTCCCCGAATGAACTTGCGACGATCAAGCTGGCTGAGGTTCATCACTTACTTCCCTGACGTATTGGGTATATAAAAGTGCTAATTTTTGCGATTACGGTGATGCGAATAGTTCACTAACGGCGATTTCTTCGATAAGCGTTTGCAGGCCATCACCGCGCTGGCGAACACGACTGGTAATCTCATCGATTTGCGCCTGGTCGGCAAATGACAGTGGACGTCCAAGTGCGTAGTTGGTGAGCTTTGAGACCATCGATTTAACGAATTTGTCTTGTTGTTCAGCAAGAAGGTGGCGTTTTAGACCGTCGATACCCTCCAAGCGTTTGCCATTGTAGAGCTCGCTGGATGCATCAATCAGTTCGCCATCCAGTTGGGTGCGCCAACGACCTAGAGCATCATAATTCTCAAACGCTATGCCCCAAGGATCAATCTTGATGTGACAGGACATGCAGGCTGCGTGATTGCGATGATCTTCGATACGTTCCTTTAACGTCATTTCCGCGATTCGAGGATCGGCTACATCGATCTGCGGAACTGCCGGAGGTGGAGGAGGCGGGGGATCGCCCATGAAGCACTCGAGTATCCAAACCGCCCGCTTTAGAGGGTGCGAGTCAGGGTAGTCTGAGTTCATTGCCAGAAAACCAGCTTGCGTCAACAAGCCGCCGCGGCGGGAGTCGCTGTCTTTAAAGTCTACTCGCCGGAAGTGATTACCGGTTACTCCACCGATGCCGTAGTGTTTTGCCAGTCGCTCGTTCAGCATTGCATAATCACAATGGACAAAGTCCAGCACGCTAGCGTCGGTTTTCAACAACTCCGCAAAGAGTTCGACGGGCTCACGCTGCATTGCTTCCTTTAACAGCGGGTCAAAGCTAGCAATCTGATGGAAATTTTCAAAGTCCAACAACTGCATGTTAAGCCACTGATGAACGAAGTGCTGCACGAATCTCTCCGCCTTGGGATCCATCAACATTCGGCCGACTTGTTCACGTAGCACTTCCGGGGCGGTAAGCTGACCACTTTCAGCCAGTTGCATGAGCTGCTCGTCCGGAAGGCTGCACCACAACCAGAACGAAAGGCGCGATGCGATTTCAAATGAGTCCTGCTGAGAGGGCTCTTCCGGGTGGCCGGTTGCACCGACATACAAAAACTGCGGTGAAGCCAGAACGGTTGCCAAGACCTCGACGACTGCACGCTCAGGCGTATCACATTCAGCAAGCATCTTGTTGTAAAGCTTGACTTTCGACTCGACTTCCTCCGGAGCAATCGATCGCCGCCACGCCTTATGCATGAAGCTCTTGATTACTGCCCGCACACTGTCTGCGTCTTGGGCGGACTGATTTGAAGAGCCGCTTAGCGTCTTGCTAGCGAAGATCCGCTGATGGGATTCGGGAGGCCAAACGTCATACACGGGCGCTTCGACGTGGACGTGGTGTATTTGTAAGGTTGCCTCTGACGCGGAACTATTTACGAACCGAATGTACTCCGAAGGGCTTGGCGTTGCGCCCATTGGAGAGGTAGTTCGGACCGAGTTGCGCGGGTAGATCTCGCCAAGCGGCACTTCCCATTGAACGGTTTGCGGGGCATCGGGTGCTGCAGTAATCAGTTTGTCGGCTTTGCTGACACGAATGAGCGCACGACCTTCATTGCTTGCACGCCATCCGAAATAGAGTTGAAGGCTGGGAGCGGCGGTTGTCGTTTTCGAAACATGGGCCGTCACTCGCAGCGTCCCTTGGTCGGGCAATTGATTTCCGAGCTCAATGATCAGGTGTGAGTTTCGGCCGCTGGGAACGACGGCGACGCAGTTGTTTGTGCTGTCGGTGCCATCATCCGCGTTGGAATCATTAGTGTTGGAACCCTTCGTCGGCGCGAAAGCGTACTGTGCGCCGTGATAGCTCCAAGCGGCTTTGGCCACTTTGCCGCTATCGAGGTCGATAAAGTGGGCTGTTTTGGGAACACGCCGTAGTTGCTCAAGGCGTTGTTTGAGTTTCTCGGGATCGTCCTTAAGCTGTTTTTCTAGTTTGGCGATATCCCGATCGAGTTTCTGCCACTGTTTTCGGGCGGCAGCCTGCATAGGAATGTTCCAATCTAGTGTTATCGGACGTTCCCCGTCGACCGTTGCTCTGTGTAGTGCCGCATTGGCAGCACGCAGGTAAGTTTCAAATTGCGTTACCGACAATCGTAAATCTGCAGCGCTGTTCTGAAATCCCTCAGCTGACCGTGCTTCCGGCGGGAGGTCTTTTGCGAAGTCCCAAGGTAAGCCCACGAGATCCTGCAAGGCATAGTTGAACTCGTATCGAGTTAGACGCCGAAGCGTCGGCTGGCCGCCCAACCGCCGACGCGCAATTGACGCACGTTGCAGTTCTACACTTAACCAGGACACAATCTCGCGGCGGCCGGTCGCATCAAGCTCGCTCACATCGGGTGGGGGCATTTCACCGTTCGTCACAACTGCGAACACTTCATTCCACCATTCAACGTCGCCCCCGGAGATTAGGTCCGGATCTAGTGACTCAAGATCGAAGTTGCCCTCGGGGTTTGAACCGGAATGGCAATCGCTACAGTGGTGGACGAGGAGTGGTCCAATAACCTCGTTGTACTTCACGAGGTCCGTTTGGGCAGATTCTTCCAATTTAGAAGAGTGACTTGTTTGGTTCGACGACCGGTAACGCGACTCGTTTGCCCCCTGGATCTTCAGCTGTTCCAACGAAGGCTTTTGAGAATGCTCCGGTGAACTGGTGTGTTTTTCGGGCGAGTCATCTGATCGCACATCCGCTACACAGACTGTCAGTAAGACAGCGATCGTCCAACACAACGACCGCGTCGTCGAAAAGGGAACAATGGGCATCTTGTGGCCCCTTGGCGGGCAGGCAGGAGGTCGGTGGAGGTGGGGAGCGTCGGTGGGAAATTGGCCCGTGGGCTGACCAATCGATTACTGCAACTTATGCTGCTACCTAAATTGTAGCAGACTTGATTTGAATTACCTTGGTCAAATCTGGCAGAGATTCGCCCCAATGGCCTCAAAGTGCCTGCTATCTCGGTAGAGAACCCCGGCAAAATCGAAATGCCCGATGCCGACGGGTTTAATGATGAGCGATGGCAAACGATACTGCAGGGATGAAAGTTATCTCAAACAGCGGTGTATACCGCTGAATCAGGAATATCAGGAGAACGAGATGCACAGCGTGTTAGATCAAGGGAATCAGCGGTTTCGAGCTCAGTTTGCGGGCAGAGTCGCTCCAAAACTGTCCCGGCCGTTTTCGCAAGGATTTGCGGTTGGAAAAGTCCGATGGATTGCTGCTGTACTTCTGACGGTCAGCTTGGCAGTGCTTGTAATGCCGGGCGTTGACGCCCAAGAGTCAAGTACGCGGGCAGATCGAATCCGGGCAAGCTATACCAAGTACGAGGCCATGATCCCGATGCGGGATGGCGTTAGGTTGTACACCAGCTACTACGTACCCAACGACGCAGCTACAGACAAAAAGTATCCGATGTTGATGGTACGGACGCCGTATAGCGCTGGTCCCTACGGCGCAGATCAGTATCGGTCTTCGCTCGGTCCGAATGAAGCGTTCGAAGAATCAAAGTACATCTTTGTATTTCAAGACGTCCGTGGGAAGTACTTGTCTGAGGGGCTGTATGACAATATGCGGCCACAAATTGCAAGAACAAAACCTAACGGCGGAGACGTTGCCACTGACGAAAGTACCGATACGTTCGATACCATCGAATGGCTCGTTAACAATGTTCAGCAAAATAGTGGTCGGGTAGGGCAATGGGGAATATCGTATCCAGGGTTCTACACATCGGCAGGCACCATTAATTCGCATCCGGCACTCAAGGCTGCTTCGCCGCAAGCTCCAATCGCGGATTGGTTCTGGGACGACATGCATCGCAATGGAGCGTTCAATGTCCAGCTCGCCACGACCTTCTTCAGTTCGTTCGGGAAATCAAGACCGGAGCCCACCGTAGAACGCTCAAGTGGGTTGGACTTCGGAACGGATGATGCGTATCAATTTTTCTTGGACCTTGGTCCGCTTAAGAATGTTAACGAACGGCACTTTGGCGGAAGCATCGCTTTTTGGAATGACATCATCCAGCACCCGAATTACGATGCGTTTTGGCAATCTCGCAACATCCTGCCACACTTGAAGAACGTAAACTGCGCCGTGTTAGTTGTGGGTGGCTGGTACGATACCGAAGACCTTTACGGACCACTGGAAACGTACGCCGCCATCGAGCGTCAGAATCCGAATGCCACAAATAACTTGGTAATGGGACCGTGGTATCACGGAGGCTGGAATCGCTCCAAAGGCGACTCACTTGGCGATGCTCGGTTCGACTGGCCAACGGCCGAGTGGTACCGCGATCAAATTGAGTTCCCTTTCTTCGAGCATCACCTCAAGGATGCAGAAGCTCCCAAGCTAGCGGAAGCAACGGTGTTCGAAACGGGAGCGAACCGTTGGCGTGCCTTTGACAATTGGCCGCCAGAGGAAGTCGAACCCAAAACTCTGTTCTTGGATAAAGACCAATCATTATCATGGGCTGAACCAACCAATACAGCTCAAGAGGCGGATTGGTACATTAGCGACCCTGCCAAACCAGTACCTTATACGACTGAGATTACAGCCCGTTGGTCGCGCGAATACATAGTTGCAGATCAACGGTTCGCTGCGCGTCGACCGGATGTTCTTGTTTACCGAAGTGATCCACTCGAACATGACGTAACGATCGCCGGTCCACTAACAGCTGATATGTGGTTTCGTACCACGGGCAGTGATGCGGACTTGGTTGTCAAACTAATCGACGAGTTTCCGGGGCGACTTAGCAATGGTTCCCGCAGTTCGTCAGGTGATTTTCAAAGCGGACGACAGCAATTGGTGCGTGGCCAGGTAATGCGACTCCGATTTCGCGATAGCTTCGAAGAGCCCAAGCCAATTGTGCCGGGGGAAGCTACCCAGGCGAAATGGGAGTTGCATGATATTTTGCACACATTCAAACGCGGGCATCGCATCATGATTCAAGTGCAGAGTACCTGGTTTCCATTCGTAGACAGGAATCCGCAAACATATGTGGAAAACATTTTTGAGGCTGGCGAGACGGATTTTGTGCGCCAAGAACATGAAATTCTAAGAGGTCCGGGAATGCGAAGTCGCGTTCGACTAACTACTTTGCCGAATCCGACTTCATCCTAGAAGCTGCAGTCGAACGAACAGGCGAATGCACCCAAAGAAGCAGTTGCACGTTAAGGATGCACCTGACTAGAGTTCCACTGTTCCTCCCTCGACCGGCATCGAGGGGAGCGAAACTGGAGGCGGGGCAGCTTCGTTCAACTGGAGCCAAGGGTCAGCAGGAGTACTTACAGGTGCAACAGGAGCTTCCGGCTCTTTGGTCGTGGTTTGCTCAAAAACTAATGAGTCGACTGATGGCCACTCCACGTCGACTCGGGTTCTGAGCTTTTCCGCTAGCAACACCGTCTCATCGGATGGTCGCCAAGCACGGCGGATAAACTGCGGCAATGGAAATTTGTCACAGTCATGAATGAGGAGCGTATCGTCGTTGTATTGGTTTGATTCCACCAGCGTTGTTGTGCTTATCGTCTCTTCGCCCGCAGGAGCTAGTGAGAGCAGCTGTGTTAGCTCCTGCAGTTTGTAGGGATCCCCAACGACGAGTCTGGACGCCTCTCCGCCACTCTGGATAAACGGCGGGATTAGCTTCCCAAATTCGTCATTCAGTTTTTTTGCGGATTCCGTCACTGCGCTCTTGGACCCAACCAGTTTTAATGGGAGGTTTTCAGCGGCTGTGATTGCAATGTCCGCAAGCATTCGCACGAAGCTCGGGCAGTCTATATCCTGAGGTGGTTTGTCAATCGGCAGCAGTTCGTCGATTCTCTTCTCGGCCTCTGCAGACACCATACTTAGAAGGCTTCTTGCATGGCGAGACCGCGAAATCCTACTCGCGAGGTTGCGACCGACTTCACCGCTGAGTGGTCCCGCTAAAGTAGCTAGAGCAGCGTTGAAGACTTGGAAACGGGCGCCGCGGAGGCTGCCGAGTTCCTGGTTTAGATTCGCAAGTTCGTCAACCAAGCGTGCGATGTACTTCGATAAGCCTTCGAGCGTCTTGGCTTCCGACTGTTCCGAGACGGCTGCCAAAAGTTGCGTGTATGGCTCAGCGGCAAGTTGGTTTTCGAGAAACTCAAAACGCTCAATGGCAGCGTTTATCAGTTTCTCGACGTTCGGCCATGTAATCCGCTGTGCCCGAAGTGGCTCAAGCAGTTTTTCTCGCAGCTCACTTAAGTCTGCCGACAATTGCTCGCATTGTTCATCGTTAGCTTTCGTCAGGCGAGCCTTCCAACACACTCTATCCTCCGGCGAAAGTACTTCGTCCGAAGTTGGGGCCTGTAACACGCCTACCAGCGATTCGACGAATGCTGAAGCAGTGGATTCCGATACATCCGACTCGGACTGTAGGAAGCGCAGGGCGCCGCCTAGTACTTGGGTCGCACAGAATACGGAAAATTGTTCGGTAGGGAGATGATCCTGGACGTCGAGCGATTCGACTGAAATCGCCCTTAGCCACCCCTGTTCTAAATCTGTACTGCGGGCACCTTCGAGGGCGGTTGCAGTTTCCGTATGGGAATCCAGTAGTGCTGCGCTGACAAGCTGGATGACCGCACGATTGCGGTCCGCTGGTCTATCGAGTTTGCCGCCGTCAACGAGCCCTACCCAGCTAAACGGCTTTCGACGACTGTAAGTACCAGTCGAACCGTCGAGAGTGGGAACTACTCGGGAGGCAGACATGTGATAGGACATTTCGTTAAGTGCCGCAAGCGCAGCGGCAGGTCCCATTCGTGCTGGTCCAGCCCGAGAGACGGACGCCGCAGAAACCAACGCGCGGACGTCAACGCCATTGCGATCCTCTGGCAGAAGCACTTGAGCCAAGTCTTGAATGACCAGACCGACTTCGGCAAGCAGGCCACTACCGGTTGCGCCGTGGAGTGAACTGAGGAGATAGACGCGTGTCTCGACATCAGACGACTCGGAATCGCGTAGCAGTGCGTCAATCTTATCTGCAACGACACGACGAACCGCAGCAAGTTGGCTGGTCATCGCTAACAGCGCAAGCGGTCGGATTCCTTCGGTGCGCAATGAGCGCGGGATGTTGAACAGCCATCGGCGCGACAGCGATTTGAACGTGCCATCGGGTGCGCGACGATAGACCTCCGGCGAATTGAGTGGCAGACATAGTTGCTCGTCTTCTTGGAACGGTCCACCGCTCGAAGAAGTGTCTGAATGGCTACTACATAACCCATTTCCGGGGTCGGTGTCGATTGCCAGCCAATGCGATTCATGGTTAGCACCGGGCTGGTTTGCTTCTGGTTCCAGATGTTGCTTGAGCGAGGCAAGCGCTTCGGTACCTACGCCACCGACTCCGATGTACAGGCACCGCCGTAGCGGAGACGCACTTGGTGGGGGAGCGTCAGTCGGAGGAAGTTGCGGCTTAAACGTCGGTGCAAGTTCAGCACCGATTGCCGTCTGCTGGGTCGTCGTTCCGTTGGGTTCGGATCGATCTTCGGTTTGTTGTTGTACCGGAACACGCGACAATTTGGCCCGGATTAGTTGATCAATGAACTGACGGCAACTAAGAAATCGATCCGTTGGGTCCTTGAACAATGCGCGAGCAACAACCTCTCGGTCGGCTGGGGGTAGCCACTCAAGCTGCGGAGCCGCGTGGAGATGCTGTTTGGCCAATTCGGCCATACTGACCCCGGAAAAGGGAAGCTTCCCGGTAAGCAGCTCCACGTACGTCACCGCCAGCGAATATTGGTCGCTTCGCACGTCAGGGCGACCGTCGAAGACCTCGGGCGCCGAATAGGCAGGCGTCATCCCAGACACACAGGATTGATGGATGTCGTTGAGGTCTTTTACCAGGCCGAAATCACCAACCTTAATGCGATTGGCAACGATCAACAGGTTGCCGGGCTTCACATCTAGATGCTGGAGAGAATGCTCATTGCTAAGGAAATCCAAGGCATCCGCTGCATCGCGGAAGTACTCTAGCAACTCGTTACGGGGGATGCCGGTAGCGCCGGCTTTCAGGTAATGATTGAGGCGCAGTTCAAGGCTGCTTTCGGCCAACTCGGTGATGATAATCGTCTGGCCTTCGACGTCTTCGATACGCTCGATACTCAACAGGAACGGATGATAGACTTTGCAAATCCGACGCAGACTCTTCAATTCGGATTCTGATTGTTTCCCGCCAGCGCCTCCGTAGATGAACTTGATAGCCTTTTGCAGCCCACCCGGTGCATCGCAGCGCCAGACCTCGCCGTAACCACCGGCTCCAAGCCGCTCGCGCAGCACATAACCTTCGATAGGTTCACTACCTGCTTTTCGATTGGCTTCAACCATTGCAGATTGTCCGTGGTTCAAGGTTCTTTGTTGGGCGTTGCAAACGATTATCTGTCTTGACTAGTAGTCCATTTTCAGTGTGCCGAAATAGTTCCGGCATGCGTGCTGCAAATACTCGACGCGCAGATCCAATGGTTCACCACGGAAGACACAATACGCTTGTACTTGTTGTAAAAGGTCACGTGCATAGCACCGCCGCAGCGGACGCTTGGATGCCAGGAAGAAGCCACTAATCAGCTGCTTGACGACTTCTGGTCGCCACGGGAAACCCATCCCGTGACACGCGCGCTGGAAGAGCTCTAGGAATTCTTGAGGGGTGGGATCTGAAATCTCGATTTTGAACGGAACCCGTCGCAAGAACGCTTCGTCGACTAAGTCGGCGGGTTGTAAGTTGGTCGAGAAGATCACCATTTGCTCAAAGGGAACACTGATTTTCTTGCCAGTAGGTAAGGTCAAGAAGTCGATTCGGTTTTCAAGCGGCACAATCCAGCGATTGAGCAGCTCCGCCGGTGCTACACGCTGGCGTCCAAAGTCATCGACCAACAAACTGCCGCAATTGCTTTTCAGTTGAAGCGGCGCCTCGCAGGTGTTGCTGCGTGCGTCGTGGCGCATTTCTAAGTTGTCGAGTGTTAGTTCACCGCCGACTACCACGGTGGGCCTTTCGATTCTGACCCACCGACGATCGTAGTTGTTCGAGTTGACGATTCCGTTATCTTCTGAAACGGCATTTAGCGGCTTGTGATAAGCGGCGTCGAAGACCTTAATGATCATGCCGTCGTCGATAATCGCATACGGCACCCAGATGCTCTCGCCGCGCAGTATCGTTAGACAGCGTGCCAGTGTTGATTTTCCGTTGCCGGGTGGGCCATACAGGAAGATCCCCTTGTTGCTATTTACAGCCGGGCCCAGGAAGTCCAGCCAAGCAGGTTCAAACGTGATGTGCGAAAGTGCTTCGGTTAATTGCGCACGTTCAATCGCCGCGAATTGATTAGCCTGAGCTTCAACGCTTAACAAGTACTCTTTAAGCGGAACAGGGGCTGGACCGGTGTAAGTGAATGCATTCCTATGCTGAAGTGCTCTTGCGTTCCCCGCGTCAGTTAAACCGTAGCAATAGTCGTTCAGGGGAGCGCTGCTGATGTGTTTTGCGATTTGCCGGCTGCGTAGATCCGCCAACGCGCGATCAACGATACCGAACGGCAGTCCAATCGCTTCCGCAACTTTGCGGCCGGTAAGAGCGCCAGCGGCCATCAGTATTTGACATAGGATTGATTCGACAAACGTCGGGCTCAACCCCGTTTCGTCTAGAGTGCGGGGTTCATCAGGCCAAAAGTGATCATCATTCAGCAGCGCAGGAATGTCCGATTGGCTCACTCCATAGTCTGGCTGCATGGTC
This sequence comes from Planctomycetaceae bacterium, assembly GCA_003501565.1. Classification (GTDB taxonomy): domain Bacteria; phylum Planctomycetota; class Planctomycetia; order Pirellulales; family Pirellulaceae; genus Aureliella. Next base: position 14,133 of record DNPC01000632.1, read on the forward strand.
TCTAGCATTGTCACTGCTCTTTGAACTTATTTGCACGATCTACCTCGGTGGCCTCGAAATCCACCTTCAAAACGTACCCGCTCAATAAGACAGTGACTCTGTCGTCGACTTTTTCGACTGCCAAAGCCACTTCGTTCAGGCCAAGTGTATCGACGGTAGCGAATAAAGCGGCTGAGCTCACCCACTTTCGGGGTCCGTGGGACGCAGAGGTCGGGAAAAGTACTAAGTAATCGGCAAAATCGACTCCTGATATCCGCTCGGGCAAACTTTCGTGGTCTAGACTTCTGCGATTACTTGGTAGTTGCGCGCCGTTTTGCCCCTCGGTCGGAAACTCCCAACGTGCATATCATTGGGATAACCATGTCAGCTTCACTTGTTTCTAGCCCTGCCTCTCACCCGTCAAGTCTACCGACTTGGTCTCTGTGCTCTGTGCGCGATGGTGCTGTCGGCTCAGAAGACTTCACCGTTGAACCCAACCTTCCGTTTACGATTGGTCGCAACGCGGGATGCACGGTACGGCTAAACTCCCACACGGTATCAGGCGCTCACGCTGAACTGAGGCCGCACCAGGATGCACTCTGGATCCGTGATCTGCAGAGTACCAATGGTACTTTCGTGAACGGAGAACGAATAAGCGCTCCGATTTCGCTACAGGACAATGATTTTGTCCAGTTTGCTGATGTGGTTTTTCGTGTCTCCAAGCACTCCAAGCCAACTGGCAACAGCGCGACGATGCAGCAAGATGTCTGTGACGAGGCTTTTGCGCTCGTTCAGTTTGATCGATTGATGGTCGATCGGATGCTGACGCCAGCCTATCAACCTATCGTAAACGTTCAAGACGGAGCGGTGATTGGTGTTGAGGTGCTAGCGCGCAGCGACCTGATGGGAATGCAAACTCCGCAGGCGATGTTCACGGCGGCGTCACGGCTGAACATGGAAATCGAGTTGAGTCGGCTGTTGCGCTGGGAAGGAATCCGACAGGCAATTGGTCTGCGCCCCGACGTGTACATTTTTCTGAATACGCATCCGGCGGAGCTCCAGGAGCAAGGATTGCTTGGATCGATCGAGCAGATTCGAACGATCGCTCCAGAACAAATGCTCGTGCTTGAGTTGCACGAAGCGTCGATCACAGCCCCCGATAAGATGCGGGTGTTGAAGAAGCAATTGGCGGAACTAAACGTAAAGCTGGCATATGACGACTTCGGTGCTGGTCAGGCCCGACTGAGTGAACTGGTCGAGGCACCGCCAGATTTCCTTAAGTTCGATATGTCGATGATTCGCGATATCGACTCCGCTTCTGCCGAGCGTCGCCGCCTGATTAAGTCATTGGTGGATATGGCCTTGGGCTTGGGGATCAATCCGCTGGCCGAAGGTGTCGAAACGCAAGAAGAGGCGGCGGTATGCCGAGAGCTTGGTTTTGTGACTGGCCAAGGTTTTTACTGGGGCCGTCCGAAGCGGATTTCTTAGCCTATTGGTACTGTCTTTTCAGGCGATCAATAGCGGTTCCTACCGCCGATCACTATCAGGCTACGATTCTAGGCAGTTTTCAATAGAGCAAACGAAGCGTGGCGAACCTCGGTTGTCAGGCGTCGGACTTTCGTCCGCAACCAAGGCCGCCACGTTCAAGAACGCAAATTTGCAGGCATGGGCGGTTCATCATGTAGGCGGCTTCAGTGGCCACGCGTGCACCTCCGCTAGATGTCAATGAGAACGGCTGACGCAATCGCGACAAACAAAATCTTGATTCTCACAAGAAATCCGAAAATCTGGCTGCTGGGTTGAGCCAACGAGTGGGAGCCACAGAATAATCGCCGGCCCCCCGTCAGCGAGTCTGAAATGACTCGTTAAATGCCCCAAAGCTGTTCTGGGCTAGTGACGCTTGGGCGATGGCGGGAATGTTGGCCGCGAGCAAGAATTTCGGAACATGAACATTCCGATCTATATCCAAGTCGCGTTTGTGGGGCTAATTTTCGGGCTCATCGGCGTAGACTGGACAATCGGACAACGCTGCACAGCGCAGATCGTGAGCAGAGGATCCTATTCGTCGTCGGCGACTTCGACAAATTCGTTTCCGTTGAATTCGAGTAGCCCTCGGTTGCGTTGACTCCTTCTTCGCTTGTCGACGAAACGTGTGCCGGCAGGAACTCCGTAAGTTGCAAGGCGAAAGGTGTTGTCAGGCAAGTCAGTGTTGACCGCAAGCTGGTCAAATCGCACTGAAGTCGTCGTCTCCGACTCAAAATCCTGTTCGCGGGTTAAAGGATTCTCCTTCATTCGTGTTCGCGTATGCGCGAACTCCTTCAGGAAAAACACGCCGTCTTCTGCTTCTTCCCAGTGCAACGTGTACTCGCGAATCGGTATTCCGCTATCGAGCCGTTGCGTGGACACGCGCCGGAGGTCGTATCCGAATCGATCGAACAGAAAAAACCGAGTGTCGTAGGAAGCCATTTTCTCGATAGCCATGAATCCACCGCTGACTCGTGGGATAATTCGTGTGCGGCTAGGTTTAATCTTGCTCAGGTTGAGTGCTTCTCGCCAGATGTGGATCGGATGCTCGAAAGGGAACCCCGCTGAACGAAGTACTTGTTGCCGCGAGAACGCAAAGAATATTTCTCCGCTGCAGTTGCCCGTTCGATCCCACTCAATGCTGTAGAGCGCCTCGCCATCGAATACGACCAGAACCTTCCGCTGTGCAGCCACTTCCCAGCGTCGCGACGAAGACGACCGATCGTTGGCCACTTCGCGCATTCGGCGTTGATGGTCAATCAGTATCGCAAAATTTGGTGCGTCGTAGTTGATGGTCATTGTGGCGTCAGTCACCACCAGAGGCTTTTCATAGTCGGCGAGTAGGATCTCAGATCTAAGCTGTGCTTTGCCACGGGCGGTCTTCAAACGGTCTTCGTTGTCCAAACGTGCTGCCTCAGCCGCAGACAGCAAACTCTGCACGTCCATGGCTCCGGCGGCTTGAGCTCGCGGAGCAAACAAAGTCTGGGTGGGTTGCGCACAGGCTGCAGAAGGGTACCCAATCGAGGCTAACGCGATAATTGTGACCACCGATGCGAGGTGTAGCTTCCTCTTTGCGTCGCATTGTCCGACGAAACAGAACTTCACCCAGCGTGTTTTGCGATCAAACATTGATTTTCGTTTGTCTCGTGTTTGCACTACGGAGTACGCAACATGTTTCGCACTCAGCACAGTTCCTTGGGATGAGAGCGATCCTATAGCATAGACGCTTGTGATCGATTAGCCAAAGAGCCCAATCATCTTATGCTGCGCAGGCTGAACACTTCTACTTTGTTTTAAATCGGCTTGTTTCAGATGGCCGGCTTTTCGGGTAGGCAGCGATCTGAACATAGGACGACCGATTGTCGCCGATGTTTTATAGATTCGCTATAATCGTGCTTACGTCGACTGCAAGGCCGCTGGGTACCAGTACAGGGTGCCACTGCAGTTCCTTTAGGGGCGCTCGATTGCACGGACGACACTGCTCTTTCGCTAAGGTATGGCAAATGAAAATCTCGACCGCGAACGTCACCAGGCTCGCTATCGCAGGGCTTACTTGCCTACTTTTCGTCGGCCAAGAAGCCCACGGTCAGGGATATTTGGACAAGCTCGAGAGCATCGTAAAGCAGCTCGGAAACGATGCCTCGGCCAAGCCCAATCAAGCAGAGGAGCTTCCGCCTCCTGCGCAGTCGAAAACGTCTACCGACAACAACGCAAGTACAGCCAACCCGCGCGGCGCACAAACAACAACTCCCGGCGGGATCTATTTGGGGCTTGAGGCTGAGAACGTTGCCGGTGGCGGACTTGGTGTCCATGTAACAGCCTTAACAGCCGACTCTCCCGCTTGGAAGGCTGGGATCCAAAAAGGAGATCGGATCATGGCGGTAAGCGGATTCGCGGTTGCAAATTTAGAGGAATTTGCAGAGCAACTCTACAAGCATCGGCCAGGACAGACTGTCCGTTTCCTCGTCACGCGAGGGTCGCGTAACATTGAACTGCCAACGGTTTTGATGAGTGCAAGGCTGGCTCAAGACATTGAGCAACGGGCCGCGACGACCAACATAGAGCTAGCGCCCAGGCAGCGGGAGCCAGCTTGGTTTGGTATCAAAGTGAACGATCTAACCGGTGCATTTCGTCGCCAATTTGGCCAGGAGGTGTCGCGGGGTGCTGCGGTCGTCAATGTGTCTACCGGCTCACCCGCTCGGCGGGCAGGGATCAAGGCAGGGGACTGTATCGTAGAGTTTGCGAGTCGACCGATCGGAAGTGCTTCCGATTTGACCCGGGAGCTCGCCGACCAGTACGCTGGCGCGGTGGTCGAAGTGATCTTCTACCGCGGACGCACTCGAATGCGGGAAACGGTAACGTTGTCTGCCCAACCAGGAAGTTCTGCGAAGGTGGCAAGACCATCGATCGGTACGCCATCAAGCGCGCCTCACGTCCCTTCGCCATCCGCTGGGCCGCCTGCGAATGTTCCGCCGTCTGACGAGCTGCCTGCACCCGCCGCCGGAGGTCCTGCCGTTACATTGCCGCCGATGCTTGAGTTACCGCTCCAGGGCAATGATGGTTCTGGTTCTGGCAATCCAATTACTGAGCCAGCGCCCCGGAACGGAACACAACCGTCCGGTCAGACTCAAGACTCACGCGTGACGCAGCTCGAGCGTGAGGTAGCTCAACTGCGGAAGGAGCTTGCGGAGAAAAACAAAAAAATAGACGACATGGAGAGACGCCTACGCAGTATCTTGGAGAGCCTAGGCGGAGCCCGATAATCTAATGGCTCTTTTTGTCGGCAATAACTGCATAGCGCTCCTGCATCTCTACTTGCATAAGCATACATCGAAAGGACTGTTTATTAGATGATGCAAGTCTGTCGCTCCACACGTCGAACTGACGCCAATTTCGCGCTCAGACAAATGGCATATTTGTTGATGGTGATGCTGTTGTTTGTGAGCGAGGATTCTGGAGCGCAGGAGAAGCCGCCAACGCCGTCTTTGGTACCTAGCGGAAGTTCAGCAGCAGCGGCGTCACGCGAGCCGGATGAAGCGGACGATGTTGAGATTGGCCTCAATAACACAGTGGTCGTGGATGTTGATTTCGCGGCTGCTGTGGACGAGATGACCGAGCAACTTCGTTACCTAGGCGATGCAAATTACCGTGTTCGCCGAACTGCACAGGCCCGATTGCAGTCACATCCTCACGCGACTCTCGAGGCGATCCTGGCCTTTGTGCAAACGGCTGAACCGAACCTGGGAAGTGAGATCGTTAATATTCTCAGTGGTTTTGCGACGCATTCGGATCTTGATATAAGTCGACATTCACGGCAAGTGCTCACCGAGATTTCGCGTCAGCCAACCTATGCAGGGTTTCTGGCGGCCAACACGGTTAGTTTGATCGCTGATATTCAAGAACGACAGGCGATCAAGCAATTGATTCTTGCCGGGGCGGGGATTTCCAATCGTCCCGCTAGGCATCGTATGACCAAAGGCAATCTGTCATCTCCCAAACCGCGTGTATTGTTCGTAACGCCGGCGTTTCGCCGCAGCGATGAACGTATTGAGCGCATTGAGTTGCTCTCGTCGACGGAAGTGGTGGAGATGCGGGCAGTCGAAGTCGATGAAAAATTGGCCGAAGCGATTTCGCAGCTCAAGGGGCTCGAAGGAATTCTGCTCGAACACTGCTCGATTACCGTCGATGCACTCGCAAAATTCCGAAGCGTTCGCCAGCTTAAGTACCTAGAACTGCTTTACGTCGACATCGACGATTCGGCCCTTGACGTGCTTAAGTCGCTTCCCGTTTCGGTTCACTTAAGACTATTCGGTACTGACATCTCTGAAGCGGGCGCAGATCGCTTGCGAAAGGGCTTGGATTCGGAAGATATCCTGACCTATGGGCGAGGCGGGTTTTTAGGAGTCGCCCTGGGGATAGGAACCACTGAGGTATCGAGAATCGAACCATTTTCCGCTGCTCAACGCGGTGGGATTCGGCTAGGGGATCGGTTGACGCGTATCGGTGGTGAAGAAATTGCTGATTTCGAAGCACTCCGCAAAGAACTTGCGAAATACAAAGCGGGAGAGAAAGTCGAAATACAGCTTGATAGGCGGGTCATTGACGAGACCGAAGAATTGAACGTAGAAGTGCGCCTGGGTTACGACAATTTAAGGCCCTAGCTTCGATTCAATCTGGCGATCGCGTGACCGAACATCAACTTCTAAGTGATGAGCAGTGCAAGGAATTGCTCACCGAACTTCTCGGCTGGTACGAGCCCAACGCCCGGGATTTACCGTGGCGGAATACGCGAGACCCGTACGCGATCTGGGTCAGCGAAATTATGCTGCAACAGACGCAAGTGGCTACAGTCATTGACTACTACCACCGGTTTCTAAAGCAGTTTCCAACCGTGGGGCACTTGGCCGCGGCTGATATCGAAGCTGTTTTGTCGATGTGGGCCGGGTTGGGGTACTATCGCAGAGCCAAGCAGCTGTACTCTGCTGCCCAGGAAATAGTGACTCTTTGGGGAGGAGACTTTCCGGACCATCTGGACGAAATAAAGAAACTGCCGGGCGTTGGAAGGTATACAGCAGGTGCGATATTCTCTTTCGCCTATGACCGGCCTGCTCCCATTGTCGAAGCGAATACGGCACGTTTATACAGTCGTCTGATTGGACTCGAGCAACCGACTGCCAGCACAGGTGCTCAGCGAACGTTGTGGGAGTTCGCCGAGCAACTTAGTCGGGCCAGTGAAGGTAAGGCTGCAATGAGCAACCAGGCTCTCATCGAGCTCGGTAGTCAAGTATGTAAGCCCGTTTCGCCGAGTTGCTTGTACTGTCCGATTAGTTCGCGTTGCCGGGCTTTTGCGTTGGGCAAGACCAATGCGATTCCACCGCCCAAAGAAAAGAAATCAGCGACGCCGCTGTTTCACGCGATGGTTGTCATCCAATCCGGGGATTTCGTTCTGCTTAGACAGGCTGGGGCGGACGAGTGGTGGACTGGCCTGTGGGAATTCGTTCGACTTGATTTGACCGCATTGTTGACCCGCCAGGTTGCAAACTCGAACACTGATAGATCGATGACTCGGCGCCGAGAACTGGTGCAACGTTTGTTGCAGGAGCAATTCCGTTGGGATGCCGAAAACTGGCAGCTTGGGGAACTGAAGACCTTCAAACACGCAGTAACGCGCTACAGCATTCGGCTCGACTGTTTTTCGATCGATTTAGCAGAGCGTTTCGATGTGTCGGATTGCGCAGATGGTGCGACTTGGAAGTGGGAGCCGTATGACAATCTAACCTTGCCGCTGACTGCTCCATCAAAGCGGGTCTTCAAAGCACTTCAGGATGCTCGAGAGCAGCGATAGAACGCAAGTAAGCAGCGATAGGGCGCCAGAAAACAGCGATAGGGCGCCAGAAAAAGAATACCGAAGTCCAACGCTGCGTTGGACTTCGGCAGGAATCTTCAAGACTCAGCTTGAAAGCGGAGGGCACGGGACTCGAACCCGCAACTGGGCGAACCAGCGACTGATTTCGAATCAGCTCCCTAACCATTCGGATACCCTCCGGAGAGGCAAAATTGTTGCTTCTAGTGCGTTTTTGAGCAAGGGTGCCGCTTGGGAGATTTGGCATTTCAGCATTGGTGTTGAAACGGTTTGCGCCGTTTGTGATACAAATCTGTTTTGGAGTGTCATCACTTGAATCCAGCACGAATCCGAACCGTAACCTTCTTTTGAGCCAGGCAAGATGAATCGATTGGTACTTTGCATCGTTGCAACCCTCCTACTTGGTCTTGGAACCACAGTCGCGAGTGAAAAGCCAATAAAAAACTCTTGGCGACTGGCGAAGTCAGTTGGTCCAAGTGGAGTTAATGCAGCGAGCGATGTCGTCACACTCCAGATTCTGCTTAATCAACTGGTCGATATTAGCTCGCCGGATTTGAAGCAGCGGCTGTTGGATCCAGATGGCATTTGGGGCCCCAAGACAGCCACGGCGTTGAGCGACTTTCAAGAAACTCTGTTTCGACAAGACGCACGGATTGTTGAGAGCAAATGTTCAGAGTCCGGGCCGACGATTAGTGCTCTACGCAAAGCCGTGCGCGCGGTGCCTCTGCGAAGCCGCATCCAGCTGGTCGCACACGGCGAATTGCTCTACTGGCGGAACGGGAAGCGCCAGGAGCGCGATCCGGAAGTTTCAGCTCGGCTGCGACAGTACTGGTTAAGCGTTGGAATTGATCGCCCCGAGCTGGACATGCAGTCTACTGAGTTTCAGTCCGAGTATCCGTGGAGTGCCGCGTTTGTTTCCTGGGTGATGATGCGAGCCGGTGCGGGCGAGAATTTCAAGTATGCCGCGTCTCACTGGCGGTACACGGCTGCCGCGAAAACGAATCGGGAAGAGAAACTGAAGTCGCCGTTCTACACTTATCGACCGGAAGAAAAGCCTCTTGAGCCAGCGAGTATCGTGGTCAAACGCCGTTCTAGCAGTACCGCGACCTACGACAATGTCCAGCTCGGGCATCCTACGCACGGCGACATTGTGGTCGGATTTGATGGCGACGAAGTACTAACGATTGGCGGGAACGTTTCCAACAGTGTCCGCATCACCAGGTTTGCGATTGACTCTTCCAAGTACATCGACACCCCCTTCCACTTCGCCGTGATACTCGTTCGCGAAGGTGCACAGTAAGCAAGCGTCCTGACGCAATAGTTTTGCGCGATTGCGCACTAGAAATTGTGTTAGTTTCTCATGCGCCCGCACCGCAGGATCGCATTGGGCCATGTTATGGCTCGTTGACGCAATAGGTGAGATTCGTATTGCGAGCTGCTACAAGAGTTCTGGACGCCGCGTAGAGTCAGAGCGAAGAGCCTACTTAAACTCCTCGAAGATCACCGCGGCTGTTCCTGGAGTCGCTCAATTGTGGGCTGGATTCGAAGCTGGCTCAGACTCAGGCAATTCGCGAGCATGGGACAATGAGGCGACTTTTGAGTTCGAGTCAACTGGTTCGCCACGAAAACTCGATGTCATCGGAATTTCGTCGACAATCGACCTTCGGAGTGACGCGGTCCCCGATTGAGATCTGCGTGTTCCGCGGCACAATCGAAGCGGCTATTCCGCGTGTCGGCCAGTTAAGGACAGTACCTATTCATAAACTGGCGTGAAGCGGATAAACCGCGTTATCTTTTTCGTCGCCGTCTCAGAACTCCAATTCCCGCTAACGCCGCAATCCCGACTAGGCTACTCGGCTCTGGTACAGCAGCAACTTCAAAAGAACCTTGAAACGCCGTTACCGTAGTTGTCACAGGTGCGGAGCCAAGCGAAAACTCTGTTTCGTTGTCTAAACTAATAGGATCTGTCCGAACTACAAATAGCACGTCGTAGACCCCCGGGGCAGCACCAGCATCGATGTCAAATGACAGGTCGAACAGTTTTTGCTGAGTCGTGGGAGTTTCCATCCCGCCAGAGTGATTCACGACAAAGTCGAAATTCGGTTGAGCCGCAGGGTTACCGCCAGCTGCAATTTGCCCATAAAACTCAGCTGTTCCTCCGCTGCCACCGTTGAAATTGCCGGAACCGCCGAAAAGTACAGGACCATTCGAAAAATCTGCCCCAAAGTTGCTGAAGCCGGGGGGATCGACAGCATTCCCCGTACTGGGATCACCATTGTAACCATCTCCGAGGAAGTCGATTGCTATCTTGTAAGCATCGATCGTCGAATCACCCTCGATGAAAAAGGGAATCGAAACACCCGTTGTTCCTTGGGTGAAAGTGCCCCAAGGGGTCGTCTGACCATCACCGTTGCCAACGGTAACTATAAGATCTGCCCTCGAATAATCTGCAAGGCAGAGAAGCATCAGTAGAAGCGTGAGTCTTAACATTCTTAACCATCCATTCAATAGGTTGTACTCATTATAGTCTCTCGAAGCGCAAATTGCCAACGTCCAGATCGATCCAGCCGATCGGTTGTACAAATGCGATTAAGGCAACAAACGCGATCCAATCCGGTTCCTGATACTTGATATGTCATCAGAGCCAATCGAACCTGCACTACCGTTTACGTCGGCGAATTCTGACCAATTCGGACTGACGAATACCGTGCCTCCGAACTCTACCAGTCCGCCAGACCTCGTACTTGCGAAATCGACGTCAGCGTTGTCGACATCACCATCGCGTTCAGCATCACCGGGAAGGACATTGATCTGGAACTCAAAGTCACCTCCAGATTCTCCGTTGCCCGATTGCCCTGGAATTTGAAAACCATCGACACCGTTGGTCCATTCACCATCAAGAGCATTACCCTGCGAATCCATTATTCCTGCCGCCATTGCTTTCAGGTTGATCATCGAAACATCGATCGACTGGCTCAAGGTTAGAGCGGCGATGTTGGTTGCAGAATCATAGTCAACTGATAGCACTCTAGGAATGTTCGCCGTCGTAGAGTCGGCTCTGACCCCTGCAATCGATGCATTAAAGTCAAAGTCATTTATGTCCAAACTATCGCCGACATCAGCGTCAAATCCGATGAGAATCTGGTTGACATTTACCCATGGAATCGTCGTTAGCTGCTCCGTTCCGAATGGAATCTGATAACCCCTAGCTGCCGCACCAGTAAACTCGGTATCGACATAGTCGCGGAATAGCGGTGCCCAAGCGTCGGAGTTGACACGGACTGAAGTAATTCTTGGTCCTGCTTCTGCGACATCTGTGAGGTTAATGGTAACGGTACCGCTGCTTGTGAATTCTCCATCATCAACCATTACGTCGAAAACGTAGGTAGGCTTCAGCTCGAAGTTAAGGTCACCGGCCACAACCCCAGAATCAATCGTAATTTCTCCAGTTGCAACATTGACTTCGAAGAACGCTGAATCTGCCCCGGATATCGAGTACTCCAGGTTGGCCAACGGTGTATCAATATCGGTTCCTACAACAGTTCCAATTACACCGACCGAATCTGTCGAATTTTCAGCAACGCTGAATGAGAAATCTCCAATTTCCGGTGCATCGTTCACGTTGTTGACCGTGATACTCACGGTTGCGGTGTCGCTGCCACCGTTGCCGTCGAGCACACGGTAACTGAACTCATCGGTTCCGTTGAAG
>DNPC01000632.1:25275-25900 GCA_003501565.1 Planctomycetaceae bacterium
AACTCATCGGTTCCGTTGAAGTTAGCGTTTGGAGTGTACGTTAAAGCGCCATCTGCAAGGATCTGGGCTGTTCCGTTGCTTGCTTGGGTTAGGAGAACAGCAGTCAACTGATCATTGTCTGGATCGCTATCGGCTGTTCCTCCGCCTGCTCCGGTGAGCACGTTGACTCCACTCAGCGTAGCATCCTCGCTCATAGAGAATGAATCGTTGTTCGCCGTCGGAGCAGAGTTTCCATCACTCACGTTGATTGTGACAGTTGCCGTATCGGTACTACCATTCTGATCACTGACCGTATATTCAAATGTCTCAGTTCCTGTGAACCCGGCATCCGGAGTGTAGTTGAATTGCCCTGGCGAGACGAAGTCCAGGGTACCGTTTGGAAGTGCCACGGTCGATCCATCAGTAACAGCCGTAGAACCAGTTCCTGGATCTACCTCCGTCACCACAAGTGAATCGCCGTCAATGTCAGTGTCGTTCGTCAGCACATTGAAGGTAACAACCGCGTTCTTGCCGGAATTCACCGTATCGTCAAACGCAGCAACAGGATCATTCGTCCCTACGACGGTAAATTTCGCTGTTCCCGTGTCGGTCAGGGCACCGCTGTCTGTAACCGTAAAGTTAACCA
>DNPC01000632.1:25980-26308 GCA_003501565.1 Planctomycetaceae bacterium
ATAACCGTAAAGTTAACCACAACATCGACAGCCTCACCATCCTTAAGCGGCTGGTAAACGGCGACAGCAGGATTAAACGTGAATTCGTCCATAATCTCGTCATAAGAGATTCCCGCGTCCGCGAGCGGCATTGTCACTCCCCCGACAATCGCATCGACGAAGTCGAAATCGTCAGCATCAAGCACGTCCTCGACGTCTGTAGCCAAATCGTCAATCGCGATGTCCGTTGGACCCACGCCTCCAAGCTCACCCACATACGGCGACGCATCCTCATTAATTGGCGCCGGAGCCACATAATCCTTCGCGACCGGAGCGTCGTTGACTGGAT
>DNPC01000632.1:26362-31912 GCA_003501565.1 Planctomycetaceae bacterium
GACCGGAGCGTCGTTGACTGGATTGACCACCAGCTCCGCTGTTCCATCGGTCACGGTATCGACACCGTCACTGACATCGAAGGTGAACTGAACCGTGCCATTGAAGTCGGCCGCTGGAGTAAACGTCCAGATACCACTGCCGTTGGCGACCAGCGTACCGTCACTGGATGTGACCAGAGCCAGGTTCGAGGCCGAAAGCGTCTGAGCAGGAACATCAGCATCGNNTGCATCATTGACGGCCGTCACAACCAATTCAGCGGTACCACTAGGATCGGTGTCGATGCCATCAGTCACCTCGAAGGTGAAATCAACGGTGCCGTTGAAGTCAGCCGCCGGTGTAAACGTCCACACCCCACCGCCGTTGTTGACCAGAGTACCATCGGTCCCAGTGACAAGCTGTAAGTTCTCGGCACTCAAGCTCTGAGCAGGAACATCAGCATCGGTTGCATTGGCAATCAGTTGTGCCGAAGTGATCGTCACAGAACCAGAATCTTCTGCCATGCTAGGCAGCGTCACCAGACCACCGGCATCAGGAGCCGTATTCACTTCGTTGACCGTCACCGTCACCGTCTGCGAATCGCTCAAGTTCGGAGTCCCGTCGTCGGTAACCACGACCTCGAAGGTGAAGACACCAGGACCGTCACTCTCACCTGGAGTCCAACTGAAGTCACCACCTGCGGTGATACTTGCACCCGCAGGAGCACCTACCAACGAGAACGTCAAGTTGTCACCGGTGTCCACATCGCTCGCCGTAGCTGTGAAGGTCAGTTCGACACCCTCGTCGGTCGACTGATCGGAAATCGCATCCAAGACCGGAGCGTCGTTGACTGCGGTGATATTGATCACCACTTCGGCCGTGGCAGTCGCCGTACCATCGCTGAGTGTGTAGGTCAACGTGATCGGATCGGTGCTGTCCGCTGCCGGTGTCACGACGATGTTGCCAGCTACAATATTCGCGGTTGCTCCGGCATCGGCGACGACACCCGTAATCGTCAACACATCGCCCGCATCGGCGTCGGTATCGTTGGCAATCAGCGAAGCCGGATTGATTGACAGCGGTGTGTCTTCCGCTGTACTCAAGGCTGCATCGTCGTTAGCAACTGGAAGATCATTGGCTCCCGTCACCACGAAGGTGGCTGTGCCGGTATCGCTCAAGCTGCCATCGCTGACGGTGAAGTTCACCACAACCGTAGCACTCTCACCATCATCAAGCTGCTGGAAGATTGCCAGGGCTGTCGGGTCCATCGTGAAGGCACCCGTACCAGGCGTGTAGCTGATACCAGCTGCTGCAAGGCTGGCCACCGGTACACCGTTGACCGTCGCGTTGTCAAAGCTGAACGATGTTGAGTCCAGTGGACTGTCGACATCGCTACCGAACAGGCTGATCGGAAGGCTTGCACTACCAAGGGTGCCACTGAACGCTGGACCATCTTCGCTGATCGGCGAACCAGCTACGAAGTCTTCCGCTACAGGTGCATCATTGACGGCCGTCACAAGAATGTTAACGGTAGCCTCGGTTTCGTTTCCACCAGGATCTTGGGCGTGATAGGTAAACGAAGTGGGACCGTTGAAGTCGCTGCTTGGCGTAAATGTAAATGAACTTCCGCCTAAGAAGTCAAGAATTCCTCCAGTGATCGCAAGCGGGAATGAGATACTGCCAATAGCAGTATCGTTTACTTGGCTAACGCTCAGTGCTGCGTTCTCTGGGTCGACGTCATTTGCTAGGACGTCAAATGTGACCGCCGTATCTTCCAGAGTCGAAACGAAGTCGTCGTTGGCAATCGGTGCATCATCAACAGGTGTCACAGAAATGAACACGGTTCCGAATGCGGTACCGCCGTTGCCGTCATTGACTTGGACGATGAGCGTGTAAGAGTCCTTTACATCTGCATTTAACGAGCCTGCAACAGTGATCTTTCCAAGATTGTCAATCGCGAAGGCACCATCCGCATTCCCGCCTATGATGGTGTAGGTGAACGTAGCTTCGCTTTCATCATTATCCGGATCATCTGCGTCGAGATCTCCTACTTCAAATGAAGCTGATTCAGCTTCCGAAACATCAAATGATGTCGGTGCCAAAGTCGGTGCATCATTCAATCCAGCAACGGCCACCGTGACGGTTGCAGTTGCTCGAGTGGGATTGGATCCATCCTGGATCGTGTACTCGACGGTTGTTTCCCTGGGGATGTCGGTCGGAGACAGGTCATCAAAGTCCGTACCAGGATCGAAGAGTAGGTTGCCGTTGCTGAAGATACGGAAGGTACCGCCGTTACTGCCGTTGACCAAAGCGCCGACGTTACCCGTGTGCGGACCTGTCGCTGTTCCGCCCTCTACAACACCAACTACTGTTAGTGCTCCGCCGCTAGGATCGCTGTCAGCCGAGGTGGGATTTCCAAGCAATACATTAGGTCCGGCGATTACCGAATTCTCAAACGTCGTGAAGGAATCATCAACAGCGGTTGGGCCCACATTTGTCACTGAAATCGTAAACGACTTCATCGTTGAAAGGCCAGCGGTGTCCGTTACCAAGACCACGATCGTGTGCGAAGTTGCATCTTCGAAATTGATTAGTTCGTCATTGTCAACGGTGACAATTCCGTCATCCGGGTCAATCTTGAAGCGGCCTCCGGCGCTGTCGAGCAGAGAATATACGAGAGGACCTGCGCCAGAAACACTCGTTGAATCTGCGTCGATGCCAACTAGATCATCTTCGTCCGCGTCCTCAGATACGGTCCCACCCTCCGCACCGTCACCGTCGGTGATCTCGGTTGGCGGAAGCCCATCAAGAGCCTCAATTTCAACGAAGGTTAGTGGAAGGAAGCCACCGGTGAAGTTGTAAGTGCCGCTTTCAGGAGTAAGGCTCGAACTAGAAGCGATGCTTGTGCCAGCTGCATCGACATCCACCAGTAGAACATCCGTGTCGTTTCCGCCATCTTCATCACCAACGACACTGAATGTTGACGTCTGGCTCGGCTCGATAATGAATACGTCCGAGGCCTTGTTGCCCGTAACAGTTGCACCTCCAACCGTAGTGATATTGCCCCGAATCGTCGCGGTACCCGAATCGCCAACCTCACCTACTGAGAAGAAGGCTTCGGCTCCAGAGTCAACTACGGCTCCGTTCGCAATTGTCACGTTTCGACTGGCGTCTTGCGTTATCGAGTTTCCGGTCGAAGTTGAGACATTCGCCGAATTGCCTAGGTCGATATCTTGCCCTGCGAATGCGCTAACGGTGGAACTTCCACTAGTTACCGTCGCATTGACGTCGATATCTGACGTTCCAGTGCGCAGCTCAATTGACCCTGCCGCATCGACGTTGCCTCCAGAGGCAACGTTAACAACGCCGTTCTCAGAGGCCAATTCGATCTTGCCGAAGGTATTTGTTACTGAGTTTGCCACAACGAGTTGCCCAGCACCCACAGTGCCCAACAGCAAATCATGCGTGGTAACCGTCACCGGGATGTCCACATTCAGAGCACCGCCAGAATTGAGCACCGCCAACTGCTGGCCGTCGCCCGCATTAGCAACAAGCTGACTGATGACAAACTGCTCGTCGCCAGCCACAAATCCACCGACTTCGTTGATTTGTACGTTGCCACCCGTCGATGATGGAACGGTTGCTGTTAATGTTCCCAAAGGAGACGTCAGGTTCACGTCAACTGCGCGATCGACACTACCATTCGATACTTCAGTGGTCGTAATAGCTGTGTCACTACCGATGTCTTCGGTAGCGCTGATCGTGATGTTCGCTGCTTGCAAGCGAGTTGAGTCGTCAGCATCATCCAAGACGGAACCGTCGGTCGCTGAGACTTCGACCAGGTTCACCGCAAGGAGATTGCTGACCGTGATACTGTCTTCTGCAACGAACGTAATTGCGTTTGCAATGCCGGTCTTACCCGAGATATCCGCGGAAGCTGCAACCGAGATGATACCGCCAGTTGCGTCGCTGAACGGCCCATCGAATGGCGCCGTATCATCATCCGCCGCGTCGGCGTTGAGCGTGATATTTCCATCGGTCAGAACACTGTTGTTGACGATGATGTCTGCACCGTCCGCTGTGGTTTGTACAACAATCTCACCATCGTCACCGCTCGTGAAGGGCTCGCCGTTCATGATCCCTTCGAAGCCATCTACCGTTGCGACAGTTATTGTAGTTGCACTTGTAAGGTAGATTCCACCGGCCATGCTATTGTTCGCGGCTAGTGTCTTGCTTGCATCTGCTGGGTTGATTGAGACACCCAAAGGATTGACTGATGATCCAATTCCTTGATTGGCATCCAGAGCAAGTTGGTTGGCGGTGATCGTCTCAGCATCATCGTCCTTGATCATGCCTCCGGAAATGAGCGTAACGACGGGCGCTGCTACAGCTGCGAAGGAGATTAATTCGGTAATTGTGATATCACCAGACATGTTGCCAATATCATCTCGTCCAATCCTCAGATTTTGTGCAAACAGACGATCAAGCTCGTCATCCGTCAAGCCAAGCTCAGCTCCAGTACCGTCGGTACCCAAATCGATGTCCTGTCCGTCCGTTCGAGTGCGGATCAGAAGTTCACCGAGTCCGGCATTGATAGTTGCTTCCATCGAATTAGTAGTGCTGATATTCATGTCGTCAGCGGTGATAATTATGTCGTCCGCTGGTGCGTCGGTATTGGCATTTGCGATGGTTACGTTGTCTTGGAGCGTCACATCGTTACCGGTGATCCGAATGACGCCTGTACCCGAGGTAGTCACATCGGCACCAAAAGTAACGTCCCCCTGATTGCCGCCGCCGCCGGTAGCAACAAGCACTACGTCGCCGTCTTGGCCTGCAGTTATGACAGAGTTCGTTATAAGATCGCCATCGATAACGTCGATCGAAACATCCCCAGCAACCGCGCCGTTGATGACTCCTGCGACACCATCGACAGTTCCGACCACCAGATTGTTGGTATTGGCAACGTTGATCACACCGGTGCCAGTGTTGCTGATGGCCAGCTGAGCAACCGCCAAATCTAGATCGCCTGCATCACCGAGAACTCCGCTGCCGACTCCAGAAACTGCTTGAATTGCAAGATTCGTCACCGAGAAGATTGGATCGGACTCTATCGTTGCCGAATCGCCGTCAGTGACCGATGCACCGGTGACAAGCGAAACCGTATCAACCTCGCCATTGATGAAGACGACTGGATTGGTAATTGTGATTCCGCCAGTTTGTGAAGACATCCCTATCCTAAGGACTGCATCGGTGCGGAATGTTGCTAGCTCGTCGCTGCTGAGTCCAAGATTCGCTCCAAAGGTTCCAGAGTCTGTTCCGAGATCAATCAATTGGCCATCTGTCTTGGGCTGAATATTGGTATCCGCTGTACCCGAATTGATCGTTCCGGTAATGGACAGATTCATATCGTCAGCGAACAAATCAATCTGGTTGTCATTGGAGAGCAATGACCCACCGGTCGTCAACGTCGAACCACAAATCTCGATCGTACCCACCGTCGTTACCGCGGCAACCGCGACGATACCTCCGTCTATGTTTAAAGAAGCAATTGCGTTGATACCACCAGCATCCAT
>DNPC01000633.1:0-1967 GCA_003501565.1 Planctomycetaceae bacterium
AACAGATCAAGCGGTCCGTCGGCGCTGCCGGTCGTTCGCCTAGCTGTCACCCGAATCGACGTCGGGTTCGTACCACCTGGCGTAAAGACGTAACGCGAGGCCGTATTTGCACGCGTCGCAACACCGAACTCAATATCGCCGTTGCCAAGCGTTAGTGGTTTCCCGCCGACTTCGTTCAGCTGTGCGAGACGTTTCGCCTTGGTAACAGCGGCTGTTTTGCTGCGCGCCATCGTTAGTTCACGACCGCCGGCTCGGGCGGCCGCATCAGCCGCGATATACATCTCTGTCCGCCTGAGCTCGATGTATGCGAAGTTAATCGCTAGAGCAGCCAGCATTAGTAAGGGCAATAAGAGTATTGCAACCAATGCAATCACCGCTCCACGGCGCGAACCTGCTTTTCCAGCCGCACGATTTGTTCTCAACGACATCCTATCGCTCCTTCATCATCGTGACGGAGCCGACGATCGTCTTGTTTCGCAACACCAGCATTGGAATGGGACTGTTGTTTGCCATCGTCGTGGAAATCTCCACATTGATTTCAGTACCATAGGGCCTGCCCGAGAAGTTTGACGGCGTCACCTGAACTGTCGCGTTACTGACGCCTCGATCAAGCAACATTGACTCGCAGGCCGCTTGGACGTTGCTGCTTGTCGTGCCGGGCAGCAGTGCGACTCTAGCGCCTTCATAGGCGCAAACCTCCAACGATTGCCTGAGGTGAATCGCGGTTGTCGCCTCTAGCGTGCCAAACGCCAAGATCAACAGCAGCGGAACGGTGACCGCCAACTCAACGACGGCCGCTCCCCGCCGGAGCGCTCGTTTACCGGATTTCATCGTAGACCTTCGGAACGGGGATACTCTCCGGCGCATTGCCGCCGGTGTGGTAATAGACCCGCTCGAGAATGTGACCGGGTATTCAAAGAAAGCTTGCAGAAAGCACTCAGCGAGCAAAGCGTGTCAAAAACCACTACTTCTGAGCGGATTGCTGCCCTCAAAGGCGGCATCAGCGCTGCAAAGTGAACACCCTTCTCTTCGCATTGTGGAATTTACGGTTCCGGTGATGAGGATTGTGCCAGCGGTCGTCAGTCGCGGTCACTTACCGATGCAGAACCGACTGAAGATCTCGCCCAGAATATCATCACTGTGTACTTCGCCAATCACGGCTGACAATTCATCGATTGCATGCCGCAGTTCACTAGCGACTAACTCATCGCCAAATGGATCTCCCAATAGTTCGAGAGCCCGCTCAATGGCTGCTAACGCACTCGAAACCAAGGTGCTGCACCGGACCATCGTGCGGTGCAATGAATCACTCTGCAGCTCGCCCTGAATTCGCTCAATCTGTTGTACCAGCAAATTACGGAGTTCTTCGACTAGTTGTTGATCGACATGACAGGTAAGAGCGTCTGCAACAACAGAAACTCTCTGTGGCATTAAGTCACTTTTGGTAGCCACCGCCAATTGTCGTTGTGGCTGCACTCCGACCTTCGAAAGCAGCTGTTGAGCATGGGCGTGGTCATTCGGATACCGGCAGTCAAAGCAAACCAGTACAAGGTCAGCGGAAGCAACACTTCGGTTTAACTGATCTTGGGCTAACTTACGCGGCGAAAGTTCTTCCCATTCCTCAATGCCCGCCGTGTCAGCCAACACACACTCGATTCCACCAAGTTGTACATGAGCCGACACCAGATCGCGTGTGGTGCCTGCTTGTTCAGAAACGATTGCACGGCTGCGTCCAACTAGTGCATTGAACAGCGAGCTCTTTCCGGCATTCGGCAGACCGACCAACATCACTTGCGGTAGCCTCGAACGAGTTCCGCGGGCCGAGAGCCGATCTAGGATCGCTCTTAGTTGTTGGACGGTGTCATTTAGCCGAATTCGCAGCTCTTGGGGCTCAATAAACTGAATGTCTTCATCGACGAAATCCAAGGCCGCTTCCACATGAGCGGCCACCTCCACCAACCCCTCGC